>CAZAYE010000017.1:0-15045 GCA_964489255.1 uncultured Enterobacteriaceae bacterium | reverse complement strand
GATGTGTATAAGAGACAGGCCCGAACGCCGAACATGCCGAGGTTGGAAACCGTAAGGCTGGCGTTGCCGATGTTTTCAGGGTTGAGGCGTCCGGAACGTGCGGCTTCGATGAGTCGTTGACTCTCAGCGGCGAGTTCCGCAAACGAGAGGGTGTCAGCCCGACGAATCACCGGCACTACCAATCCCCGCGGCGTATCCACGGCGAAGCCGACATCAACGCCTTCGTACAGTACGAGGGTGTCCTCTTCAACCGCCCCGTTGAGATCCGGCAAGCCTGCCATGACGCGAGCTGCTGCATGCAAGATGAGGTCATTCAAGGTGAGAGAGGGAAGATGCTTCTTCAGTTTCGCCCGCGCCGCCAGCAAAGCGGTCGCATCGACATCGACCATCTGCACGATGTGAGGAATCGTTTGCCAGGCTGCCTGCACGCGGCGTGCAGAAGTTTTGCGAATACCAGTCAGCTTGCGACGTTCGCGAATAGGACGACTGACTGCCGTCCCTTGAGGAGCCAGAGTTGCAGGTTTCGCAGCGGCAATTGCTTTCTCGACATCAGCGGCTGAGATCACACCATCGACGCTGGATGGGGTGATGGTCAAGAGATCGATCCCCTGTGCGGCTGCCAGTTGCTTCGCTTTAGGAGAGGCAAGCACCTTCTTGCGTGCGGGAGCTTTCGCCTGCGCCGTTACCGGCGTGGAAGCGGAAGGAGGTGCTGGAGCCACGGGAACACCGGCTTTGCGTGACCCTTCTCCGATCTCGCCGATCAGAGTACCGACCGCTACCTCTTGCCCCTCACTCACATAGATGTGGAGAACGCCGCTTGCTGGCGCTTCAAGGTCATACGTGGCCTTGTCCGTTTCGATCGTGACGAGGACCACACCCTTCTCGACCCGATCACCATCCTGGTAGTGCCAGTGCAAAACCGTTCCCTCGGCCATGGCTTGGCCGATTTTGGGCATGAGAATTGGTGTACTCTGGACCGAGGTTGTTTCAGGCAACAAGTTCTTTCACCGCCTTGTAAATATCGTCTTCAGAAGGGACAATGTAGTTCACTAGATGTTGGCTGGTCGGAAGGGGAACATCCGGAATTGCCAGTCGTTTGAATGGCTTATCAAGATAGGGCAACGCATGCTCCAAGAGCAGAGCGCCAATTTCCGAGCCGACACCAAGGGTGCGATAGGCTTCCTCAACAACCATACAAGCACCGGTTTTCTTCACCGACTCGATGATCGTGTCGCGGTCAAACGGGTTGAGGGTGCGGGGATCGATGACTTCGACCTCGATGCCTTCCTTGCTGAGGCGGTTGGTCGCGGCTAGGGTCCGTCGGAGCATGTCCTGCCAGGCAACGACCGTGAGCGCGTCGCCTTCGCGACGTATCACGGCTTTGCCGAAGGGGATGGTGTACTCTCCGTCCGGCACTTCACCCCGCATGGCGTAGAGTAGTTTGTGTTCAAAATACACTACAGGATTGTCCAGGCGGATCGCTTCTTTCAGTAAGCCCTTAGCATCTGCTGGGGTAGAAGGCACGGCGCAGAGCAGGCCGGGAGCGTGCATGATAAACGCCTCAGGACAGGCCGAGTGCTCCGGCGCGAAGCCGGATCCGCCAGACGGCGCGCGAATCACCAGCGGCACTTTAAAGGCACCGCCGTGCATGAAGCGCCACATGCCAGCCTTCAAGAAGACCTCATCTCCAGCAGTGAAGACGAAGTCGGCGAACTGTAACTCGACGACCGGCCGCAGTCCCATAGTCGCTGCGCCCACACCCGCTCCCACCATAACATTTTCTGAAATTGGCGAATCAAAAACACGGTCTGGACCAAAGCGGTCCCGCAAGCCTTCAGTGACCTTAAAGATACCGCCCCATACGGCGACGTCTTGGCCGTAGAGAATGACATTCTCGTCACGTTCCATCTCTTCGGCCAGGGCTTGGTTGATGGCTTTGCTGTACGTTATCACTGCCATAGTTTGCTCCTGCAGGGGTTGGGGATTGGGGGTTAGGGGTTAGTATTTTTTGTAAGAACATTCCGAAGCGTGGAAAGCTGCCTCCCTAACGAGTCTGCCTGCTCAAGAAGCTGACTAAACTTTTCCGGAGAGCCATACTGTAAGCGCCGAGCGATCTCAAGATGAGTCTGAAGCTCTGCAAGGGATGCACGAGCTACTGATAAATGATGCAGATATTCCCTGCTGTATGCTCGCGCATGTCCTTCAGCGATGTTCGAAGGAATAGAGACAGCTGCTCTTTGCATCTGACTAATCAACCCATACGTCTCGTGTCTTGGAAACCCTTGCGTCAATAGGTATATCTGTTCCACCAAGTCTATTGCTGCTTGCCACACTCTTAGGTCACGGAAGCTTCTTATCGCCGTCTTCTTCTCCATTTTTTACCAATCCCCAACCCCTAATCCCCAATCCCTTTTCTCAAGCGTAAAGGTCCTGCAGTGCCACTTCCGGTGGCAACAGTGGCGCAGCCTTCACTGTCGCAACCGTTTCCTCGATCTGCTGTTGAATGTCGACTTCTATGTGGGCCAGAAGTGTCTCGTTTAAGACTCCAGCGTGCAGCAAGGCCTGCTGCAGCTTCGGCAACGGATCTTTGGTCGCAGCCACAGTTGCTGCGTCGGGACGGTAGGTTTGCTGGTCGCCGACATAGTGACCAAACAAACGGGTGACCTTCGCTTCAATCAGGGTTGGTCCGTGTCCCGCACGCGCCCGTTCCATAGCTTTTTGCATGACTTCATAGACGGCAGCAGCATCACTTCCATCTACCACTACACCAGGAACACCATAGCCACCAGCACGTGCAGCGATATCGGGCACCGCGGTCGAGGTACTCGTCGGGACAGAGACAGCATAGCCGTTGTTCTCACAAAAATAGATGCAGGGAAGTTTTTGCACGGCCGCCCAGTTGAGCGATTCGTGAAACGTCCCACGATTTGACGTACCGTCGCCGAAGAAGTAGGTCACGACCCGACCTGGATAACGCCGCTTGAGCGCCATGCCGACACCAACTGAAATGACAAAACCGCCACCCAACGTCCCGCTTTCGCCCAGGATGCCGTGTGGGACATCAACAACGTGCATGACACCACCCTTACCGCGGCTGGTGGCGCCTTCCTTCCCAGCGATGTCAGCCAGAATACCTGCTAAGCTCGTGCCGCGGGCAATCATATAGGCGACACCGCGATGGCCGTACAAGATATAATCGTCTTTGTTCATGGCGGCGATGGCGGCGACCTGACAGACCTCCTGACCGGCACCTGCGTGCAGAGTACCGGGGATTTCCCCAGCCATCGCCATCTGGATGACACGCGCCTCAAAGCGGCGTGCGAGCAGGGAAGTCTTGAAGATCTCCAACATCAGTTTCAGGTCCATAATTCTTTCCTCTTTGGGCTCACACCCTCTGAATTAGTCCCCCGTCCACCGCAAACGCCTCGCCAGTAATGAAGCGGGATGCCTCGCTCACCAGAAAGAGCGCAACCTCAGCGATGTCTTCGGCAGTCCCAATGCGACGGAGTGGCGTGTTCCGAGCCAGGGCACTACGGATGTCATCACGCTCAATCAGAGCCTCGTGAATCATCTCGGTGTCGATCACCCCTGGACATAGGGTATTGGCACGCACACCCTTCGGTCCGTAAGTCACCGCAATCGCTCGCGTTAGGGCAAGTACTGCGCCCTTGGTTGCTGTGTAGGCATGCGCGTCAGGACCACCACGCAAAGCCGCAATCGAAGCGGTGTTGAGGATCACTCCACCACCCCGCTCGATCAGCATGGGAATCCCGTATTTGCAGAAGAGAAACACTCCGCCGATGTTGATGTCGAGAATGCGACGCCAGTCCTCTTCCGTGCAAGACACAACATCGCTCATCGCTACGCCAAACCGTTTCGTCGCTGAATAACCGATACCGGCATTGTTATAGAGAATGTCTAAGCCCCCGAAGGTCTCCTGCGCAACGGCAAGCGCGCGGCGAACGTCAGCCGAGACCGAGACGTCTCCGACTGCTCCTACTGCCTCGCCACCAGCAGCATGAATCGATTCGACCGCCGCATTCACCGAGGCAGCATCGAGGTCATTCACCACGATCCGGGCTCCCTCAGCCGCAAAGCGGCGTGCAGCAGCGAGCCCCTGGCCTCTTCCAGATCCGGTAATCAAGGCAACTTTGCCCTGTAGTTGTCCCATGTCCATGCTCCTTTTGGCTGGACTTTGTGTACGCGAAAAATTGATGGGGATACAGGTCCCCTCTTCCCCTGGGAGCCTCGTAGGCTGGAATGAGGGCAACGAATTCCAGCGCCAGGTTTCGCTCGGCTCACCCAGCCTACTTTATTACGGCCAAATCACCCGCACTTCTTCGGCCAGCAGCGCCACCGAGTTCTTGCCGTCAACAAAGTTGCGCGTGTCATTGAATTGCTCGACTTGCAGCTCTGGCGACGCCCATGACTCCTGAAACTTTGCCAGGTCCGGCCAGTAGAGCTCGGCCACTCCATCGTAGGCCGGGGGCGCGTCTGATTCGTACGTTTCCGGCAGCACATGACACTGAACATAACGGAGCAAGTGAGGGGTCCTGGGCACTAAGGGTGCATGGCGGTTGCGCCAGTAGTCCTGAAATTCGGCGACACTCATACCCGGTTTGCGTTTGACCAGGAACAGCCCTTTGATACAAGGGAAGTCTTTGGTCATTGGCGGACCGGCAACGACAACATTTTCGCGGGTGACTAAACGAGTCAAACCTGGGACGTCAATGAAGTTCGGCTCATCTTTGCATGCGCCTTCCAGATACTCTGGACTTTCACGCATACGCTGGGCAGCAGCCAGATCGTCAAACCAGACCTCAGCGACGCCCTCATAAGGGGTGGCAGCAAATCCCGGGATTTGCTGCGGCAGACGGTGGCTCTGGACGTAGCGTCGCAGGCTGGTGATGCGCAGGGCCAGTTGCGCATGCACACCGCGCCAATGACTGTGGAACTGCTCGTCGCTGATACCAGGCTTCTTGGGCAACAGGGCAAAAGCTTTGATCATGGTTTCTCCTCCGTTTCATTGTTTCATTGATAATTAGGAAGATAACGAGTTCCATGCATGCTCCTCCGGGGTTCGCCTTCTTCTGCCCCAGCGGAGGAACGAAGTCAATTAGCAGCGAGAGGAGATGGAAAGGCGGCCTCAGGGTCTAGAGCAACGAGAGGGAAAAAGAGCCGCACAGAGGTACCCTGATTGACTTGACTCTCGATTTGGAAAAACCCACCGTGTGCCTGAACGATGTGCTTTACAATGGCCAACCCGAGGCCAGTCCCTCCTAATTCCCGGGAGCGTGCTTTGTCTACTCGATAGAAGCGCTGTGTCAGGCGTGGAATGTCAGCCGCGGGAATCCCACACCCCGTATCTGTAACTGCTATTTCTATCCATTCTCCCTCCAGTTCAACGTCAGTATCTATTCCCTGGGGACTTTGAACCTTGAACTTTGAACCTTGAACCGTTCGAGCCGTTACCGTCACCGTCCCACCCGCCGGCGTGTACTTGATGGCATTATCAAGGAGATTCAGGAGTACTTGATGGAGACGGTCTCCATCGCCAAGCAGCGTCGGCAGGTCAGGAGGGATCTCTTGGAGCAGTGAGACCTCACCACGTTCAGCTTTTTCTCTGACGACCTCAAATACCTCATCGGTTAGTTGCGTGAGTGCGATCTCATCACGGCGTAGGTCAGTTTTCCCTAGTTCTAAGTTGGAAAGGGTGAGCAAGTCGTCGATGAGCCGGCTGAGTCGTTCGGAGTGGCGGTCGATGATGGTCAGAAAACGCATGGCGGTCTCGGAGTCTTTGAGTGCACCACTGAGTAAGGTTTCGGCGTAGCCCTTGATCGCCGTCAACGGCGTGCGGAGTTCATGTGAGACGTTGGCCACAAAGTCCGCGCGCATTGACTCTAGCCGTTTGAGCTGGGTCAGGTCATGAAAGACTAACACATATCCGCTCACGGCCGAGTTTTCTGCATAGACCGGCATGGCACTGACTGTCAGATGCCGATGAGTCTTGCCTTCGCTTTCTATCTCGCGCGTCACCGGCAGGTCGCCAGGCCGACGGTTTGTCACTTCACGAAGCAGTTCTGGCAATACCGGGTTCCGTGAGAAGGCCAGGACTGGTTTGCCGCGCCAGTCCTGCACAAGAGACAGACCGAAGAGGTCTTGCGCTGCACGGTTACACAGGACCACCTTACCGACCGGGTCCACCACTACCACACCCTCGGCCATCCCTTGCAATACCGCTTCAAGTTTCTTGCCTTCGCTCTGCAACGTTCGCTCTCGCTCACGATGGCGGGCCACCAACTGCTGGAGTCCTCGTTCCAAAGCGCCAACCTCATCTTCGTTCCATACCGCCAAAGAGGGGGGGAAGTCACGTTGCAGCGCGACAGTAACAAACTCATGCAGGCTGTGAAGACGATGGCGGAGTCGCAGGCCGAACAGGAACGCTCCCAGTGGCGCAGCGAGACCGATCAAGAGCAAGCCGTACCAGAGGAGAGACGGACGAGAAGAAACCGGGAGGGCAAGGAAGAGGGAGAAGCCTGTCAGCGCACCGACAGTAAGAAGGGGAAAGAGGACAATCGAGAAAAGGACACTATTCCTCCAGTGCATCGGGATTACATTTATACCCAACTCCACGCACGGTGAGAATCAGTGTCGGGTTGGCATCATCACGTTCAATCCGCTGACGGAGGCGACGGATGTGGACATCGACCGTGCGCGGTTCGACATACACATCTTGCCCCCACACCAGATCCAAAATTTGACTGCGACTGAAGACTCGATGGGGGTACTGGAGGAAAAATTTCAACAATTCAAACTCGCGTAACCCCAGGGCAACCGGCTGGCCGTTAAGCACGACTTCATAGGTGTCGTAGTCGATGTGAAGACGACCTTTCTCATAGATTTCGTGCGGCCGGTCTATCGTGGCCCCATAGGAGCGGCGGAGCACCGCCTTTACCCGCGCCATCAGCTCGCGCGGGCTGAAGGGCTTCGTGACATAGTCATCTGCGCCCATCTCCAACCCCAGCACTTTATCGACCTCCGAAGCGCGGGCGGTGAGAATGAGAATCGGGACGCGCAACGTTTCTTCGCGTGCGCGCAAGAGCCGGCACACTTCGAGCCCGGGTAACCCGGGAAGCATGAGGTCAAGGATCACCAAAGCTGGACGTTCTTTGGCGGTCAAGGTGAGGCCGATCTCTCCGTCGCTCGCTTCAGCCACGGCAAAGCCTTCAGCTTCCAGGTTGTAGCGCACCAAATCGCGAATGTCTTTTTCGTCTTCAACGATCAGAATTTTACGTTTAGTTTCCGTAGCCTGAGGTCTTGCTTGATTTTGCGCTTCCATTGATTCCTTCTATACTGATGCCGGCGGGGGCGACATATGACGGATGCTCTTTCCTTTGACCATGTAAATGACCATCTCGGCGATGTTGGTGGCGTGATCGGCAATTCGTTCCAAGTACTTCGCCAGAAACAAGATACGGATGGCACGGCCGACACTCTGGGGATCTTGCGCCATGAAGGACAACATCTCGCGGAAGAGTTGGGAAGTCAGGTTGTCGATAAAGTCATCTCGCTGACAGACTTGCAGGGCCAAGTCGGTCTCTTCACGGACAAACGCGTCCAGACTGTCGCGCAGCATCGACCGCGCCCAGTCTGCCATACGCGGCAGATCCACATAGGGCTTGAGCGGCGGCTCCTGATTCAGCTCAAGGGCACGTTCGCAAATGTTCTGGGCAATGTCCCCGATACGCTCCAGATCAGTCGTGATCTTCAAGCTGGTCATAATCAGACGCAGATCACGCCCTGCCGGCTGATGCAGTGCCAACAGACGGGTACACGCCTCGTCCACCGCGACATCAAGGTAATTCACGGTGTGGTCACGCTCGATGACTTCCTGGGCCTCAGCGGAATTCCGATTGACCAGGGAGTCGATCGCGTCCCTAATCTGTTTTTCTACCAGCCCGCCCATCTCCAGGATTTTCGCCCGGAGTTGTTGCAGTTCCTCTTCGTATTGTCGGTCTGTGTGCAACGGCATGGCGCCCCCATCTCGTCTATCTCGTCTATTTCGTCATCTCGTCATTCCGTCAGGCCAGATAGACCAAATGACCAGACAGACCAAACAGACCAAAATCAGCCGAACCGGCCGGTGATGTAGTCTTCAGTTTCCTGCTTGTCCGGTGTGGTGAAGAGTTTTTCCGTTCTTCCGAATTCTATCAGCCGGCCCAGGTACAGGAAAGCCGTAAAATCGGACACCCGAGCGGCTTGTTGCATGTTATGGGTCACGATCACGATCGTGTAGCGCTCTTTTAGTTCGTGGATCAGCTCCTCAATCTTGGCGGTAGCAATAGGGTCGAGGGCGGAGCAGGGCTCGTCCATCAGCACGACCTGCGGTTCCACAGCAATTGTGCGAGCGATGCAGAGGCGCTGATGCTGGCCGCCGGACAAAGCCAAGGCGTTATCGTGCAAGCGATCTTTCACCTCGTCCCAGAGTGCTGCACTTTTCAGACTGTGTTCAACAATCTCATCAAGTTGCGCCTTGCCTCGCATCCCCAGGATGCGGGGTCCATACGCAACGTTCTCATAGATGGTCTTGGGGAAAGGGTTGGGCTTCTGAAAGACCATGCCCACCCGTTTGCGCAGCTCAGTGACATCCAGCGTGGGATCGAGAATTTCCAAGCCAGAGAGTTTGATGCTACCGGTGACGTTCACCCCATCGATCAAGTCGTTGAGTCGGTTGAGACACCGTATCAATGTAGACTTTCCACACCCGGATGGACCAATGAACGCAGTGACCTGGTTGCGGGCAATATCCAGATCAATGTGGTGAAGGGCTCTGTTGCGTCCATAGTCCAAGCAGAGATCACGGATCTGGATCTCTGGTGCCTCTAGGGGCTGCGACGAAAAGGAATCTCGTCCGTTGCCCTGTTCAGGCCGGCGCAAAAGAGACACTGTGTGAACCTGTGGAGAAGTATCGTTCATCATACGTCACATCGTACCCTAGAATGTGCTAAACCGCAGCCGGCTGCGTAAACGGTTGCGTACCACAATGGCCGTCAGGTTGAGGACAATGATAATGCCGATCAACAGTAGGGTAGTCGTGTAGACCATAGGCTTGGCAGCCTCGACGTTTGGCGACTGAAAGCCCACGTCGTAAATGTGGAAGCCCAGGTGCATAAACTTACGTTCAAGATGAAAAAAGGGCCAGTGCCCATCGAGCGGTAATGTCGGAGCAAGCTTGACAACCCCGGTGATCATGAGGGGAGCCACTTCCCCTGCTCCTCTGGCCATAGCCAAGATCGCGCCCGTCAAGATTCCTGGCAGTGCACCCGGCAACACGATCTTGCGGATCGTTTCCCATTTCGTCGCGCCCAGGGCTAAGGAGCCTTCCCGCCACTCCCGCGGGATTGCTGCCAGGGATTCTTCGGTTGCGACAATCACGACCGGCACAGTCAGCAAGGCGAGAGTCAGCGAGGCCCAGAGAATACCTCCCGTCCCGTACGTCGGTGTGGGCAGTGCTTCCGGATAGAAGAGGCGATCGATACTCCCACCGACCAGGTAGATAAAAAAGCCGAGACCAAAGACCCCAAAAACAATGGAAGGCACTCCGGCCAGATTGTTGATGGCGATGCGCACCGTTCGCACCAGCGGCCCCTGCTTCGCGTACTCACGCAAATACAGAGCCGCGATCACCCCAAAGGGAACCACGACCATGCTCATGATCAGCACCATCATCACTGTGCCAAATATCGCTGGAAACACGCCCCCTTCAGTATTGGATTCCCGCGGCTCTTTCCAGATGAACTCCCACTGCCTGGTCAGATAGAGAGCCAACCGGTCGCCCCAGCTCAGCTGGTTCGGCAGAAAAGCACGCACCACCGCGGCAACTGGGAGGTCTTTTTCACGCCCACCAGCAGCCTGGACGATGACACGATAGCGGTTGTTCTCCTGATACAGGGCCTGCAATTCTTTCGCTTTCTCGTCGTAGCGGCCTTGCCATTCTTTTACCTTTTGCTCAAGGGCAGAGATACGTTCCACAGCGCGCGCGGCCTCGGATTCTTCAAGAGTAATACCCTTCATCTGCAGACGTAACCGCTCAAGGTTGTAATTGATCTCTCCAATCTCTTTCCTTTCGATGTACTGAATGCGCTCTAACCGTTCCTGAGTTTGGGGATGGATTTCTTCGAACTTCTGCCATCCGGCCCCAGGTCCCTCAGCAACCACTTGCCCATTCTCCTTCACCGCTTTGAGAAAACCAAACAGTGGTCCCCACTCCCACCGCTCGAAAAAAATCGCGTCCGACGGATACACGCGGTCAAGAATTTGGTCATCGTCAACCCAACGGAAATCAGCTCCGTATAGGTCTCGATTAGCAACCTGGAATTGGGTGCGATAGCGGGGGTTCCCTGCCTTTGCGGAACCCGGCACCTCCTGGTGATAGATTATCTGCCCGAGGAGTTCCCCTCCTCCTTGCAATCGCGCAAAGACCAGTTGACCCGGCCAGAAGAACCCCAGCGCATTCGTCGCCACGATCACGATCAGGGAAATAATCATGAGGACGCTGAAAGCCAGGGCTCCGCCGGTAAGCCAGATAAAGGGATCGCCGCTTTTCCAGAAGCCTTTGAACATGCTTTCGCTTCTTCCTGTGAGTGCAGTCACCCTTCGACAGGCTCAGGGTGACCGGAAAATTCCCGTAAGGCCGTTCGTGGTGAGCCCTTCGACTACGCTCAGGACAGGCCCGTCGAACCACGAACGTGTAATGTAGAACAACCCCGCGGCTATATTCATATCCGGCTGTACCGCTCACGCAAACGTTGCCGCACGACTTCTGCCGCAGTATTGACCAAAAAAGTCATGATGAACAGCAGCAATGCCGCCAGGAACAGTACTCGGTAGAGAGTACCACCGTGGGGCGCTTCAGGAATTTCTACCGCGATATTGGCTGACAAGGCACGGAACCCGTCGAACACGCTCATATCCATAACTGGCGTGTTGCCGGTCGCCATCAGCACGATCATGGTTTCTCCGACGGCGCGGCCAAAGCCAATCATAATGGCCGAGAACACGCCAGGGCTCGCAGTGGGCAAGACGACCCGGAGGGCAGTTTGCCAACGAGTCGCTCCTAATGCGAGAGAGCCGGAAATCAAATGCTGCGGCACGTTGGAAAAGGCATCTTCACAAATAGTATAAATAATGGGGATTACCGCAAAGCCCATGGCGAAGCCGACGACCAGGGAATTACGCGGATCGTACCGTATCCCTGTGGTGTCATAGAGCCACTGCGGAAAGTTGCCGGCAAAAAAGGCCGCTTCCATCCAGCCGTTCAAACTCACACACCCATACACCGTTAGCACCAGTACCGGACCAAGAAACCACACCTCCATTCCTGGTTTCAGACGGCTGCGTATCTCCAACGGGACGAGCCGCCACCCAAAAGACGCGACAAGAATCACGAGGGGCAGAGCCACGAGCATGAGGAATACTGCTGGAACAATTTTTTCCACAACCGGCGCCAGCCACAGCCCAGCAAAAAATCCCAGAACTACACTCGGCAACGCCGCCATCACTTCGACGGTGGGTTTGACCATGTTCCGCAGGCTAGGATGCATGAACTGCGACGTGTACAGCGCAGCGCAAAGACTGAGGGGTACCGCCAACAACAGTGCGTAAAACGTTCCTTTGAGCGTGCCGTAGGCGAGCGGGGTCAAGCTGAACTTCGGCTCGAATTCGTCACTGCCACTGCTCGATTGCCAGGTGTAATCAGGCTGTTCATAGCCTTCGTACCATACCTTACCGAATAAAGCCTTGAGATTAATCTCGGGATGGGGGTTATAAAGCCACCAGCGCGCAAGTTGACCTCCTGCGTCTATTGAGAATATCCCATTTGCTTTCGGAGCAAAGGTCAAAAGAGAGAGTGCAGTGTTACCAGCGCGCAGTTCTAATAAGGTCTGCTCAGAAGTTGAATGATGGAGCAAAATGGTCCCCGCTGCATCAGCCGTCACAAAGCCCTTATCTCGTGGAGAGCGAGCGATCGCGGTCACTGGCGCAGAGTGGGCACGGAGGGTGTGAATCTGGCGATACGGAGCTTTCTGGGAAGCTTGGGATTCCCGCACTTGAAACCATACACTGACTCCCCCAACCGTATCACCGACAATTACCGAGCGGTCACCCAACACCCACCCCAAGGCGCTAATGCCTGCGCCCTTTGCTTGAGCAGGAGCGAAGGCGTCCACGAATACGGGATTCTCCGGCTCATCAACCTGCCAGTGGTAGACCTCTCCTGTGGAGGTGCCAGCCAGAAGATTTGACTGGTACTTATCGAGCGCCAGAGCTGTGACATCTGCTTTGAGGGCAAAGGACAGGTCTGTGCGATACTCCTCAGTACCAGCCGAACCGAGCAGTGAACGTTTCTCCCGTTGCGCAAAGAAGACGAGCGTGCGCGGTCCGAGAAGAGCCGCTATACTGCTGTTTCCTTCTTCTTCCGTATAGACAAGTTTAGTGATAGGGCGGCCTTCGGGATCAACCTGCAAGGGCTTGCCTTCCTTGACATCCGAGACAATCGCACGCTGTCCGCCCTGAAATTTTGTCACAAAGTTTACAGTCAGCGGGATAACTGTGCCACCAGAAGTCCCGACGGCAATAACATGATGAGTAGTATCGCTGAAAGCAGTGGTAGCGCGTTGTCCTTGAAGTCCTGTGATCTGGTACCTTTGCAGGAGACGACTATCTGACAGAGACACCAGATCGATAGTGCCCAACGCGGTCGCGAGGTAGGCCATCGTCTGATATTCCTCCACGCCAAGCGCGAGTGGGTGCTCCGCCTCACTCGCCGGCCTAGAGGCGTTCTCAGCCCCTCCAGGCTCGAGTGCTATAGGTTTGACTTGCGTGAGGTTAATAGCGGGCAGCGGTTCTGCACTAGGACCTTTCCATAAAGGGAGAGATTCAGCCACAATGACAAAGAGGATCGCCACCACGCTCAGGATGATCGCCACTCCACCCGCGGTGATGACAACACCAGCGGCCTTGTCTACCAGCTTTTTCCGCTGCATGCGAGCCTTTGTCTCGGCGGCATACAGACGTACCTCTGCGGCACGCGCCTCAGACTCTCTTCCCCTTACTTCCTGAACCTCTGGCATACTGCCCCCAACTCTCGCCTATTAAACGTAGGGGCGGTTCACGAACCGCCCCTACGAATCCGATAGGCCTTTTGTTTCAGCTACTCGAGCTTCGCCAGCTCTTCCTTAGCCATAGAAGCAGGCAGTGGATAGTAACCATCTTTGACTACGACCTCCTGTCCTTCTTTGCTAAAGATGAATCTGGCGAACTCTCTCACTAGCGGATCGAGCGGCTGACCCGGTGCGCGGTTAATATACACAAACAGGAAACGGCTCATCGGGTAGTTGCCATTAGCGATGTTTTCATAGTTGGCTGGGTAGTAAGGACCTCCCGCTTTTGCCGCGAGAGGAACCGTGCGCACGCCCGACGTTGCATAACCAATACCGCTGTACCCGACGCCATTCCGATCTTCACTCACTCCTTGAACAACCGAAGCTGAACCCGGCTGTTCTTTGACCGTGTCTTTGTAATCGCCGTTGCACAGGGCGTGTTCCTTGAAAAAGCCGTAGGTACCGGAAGCCGAGTTACGACCATAGAGGCTGATTGGCACCCCAGCCCAAGAACCATCCATTCCGACCTGCCCCCAGGTCATGGCATTCGCCCCTTTACAGCGCTGCGTCTTAGAAAAAATACTATCCACCTGAGTCATCGTGAGCCCTTTGATCGGATTGTCTTTGTGGACAAAGACCGCCAACGAGTCGAGTGAGGTGCGTAACGGCGTCGGTTTGTAGCCATATTTGGCTTCAAACGAGTCGATCTCACTACCTTTCATTGGCCGTGACATTGGTCCCAGCTGCGCCGTGCCTTCGATCAATGCGGGCGGTGCGGTGCTCGAGCCCTTACCCTCAATCTGAATGTTGACATTGGGGTAGAACTTCTTGAATCCCTCTGCCCAGAGGGTCATGAGGTTATTCAGGGTATCGGAACCTATACTATTGAGGTTTCCTGAAATGCCGCTTACTGCCTTGTAGGAAGGGATCGCTGGATCGATTTGCACGGCTTCCTGAGCAGAGAGCGGAACAGCCCCTGCGAGCATGCCCGTTAGCAGCAGCGCAGCAAAAGTCTGATAGCATTTTGCTCTCTTCATTGTTTGGACCTCCTTAGCAAGAGAATATGACAATAATGTTACAGAACCATGACCCTACGATGACAACTTAGAACGCAAGCTACGCATCGAGCTGAAAAAGGTAGAGAACAGATGTTGCAGAAAGATGACGGCAGAGTTATTTGTCCGTGACACTCGCCGCCCGAATGGCAATGAGGCTTTTCAGGAACATGGCGAAACCGTGAAGATTGTGTGAAGCGGCAGGGACTCTGCCCCCCTCTCGACTTTCTTCTCTTGGCAGCGTAACACACCCTGTCAGCTTAACGAGCGTTACGTCCTTCCAGCCAGGACGGTCCTTTATGAACTCTCAAGCCACTTCCCTCACTCCTCCCGACCGGGAAACTCAGTTAGAAACCCTCGTCATCCTGGCTGAACTGGGGCAAGACGAACAGGTGCAGGCGGGGGTGACGGCGCTTCACCCAGCCGATATCGCTGAATTACTCAATGTCCTGGAAGAACCCGAAGTCAAACAAAAAATCTTCGGCTTCCTTCCTCCAGACCTCGCCTCTGAGGTGCTGAGTCTCGTCTCCTCCCTCACCCGAGAAGAACTGACTCAAGAGCTGTCGAGCGCAAAGTTAGGAGAGTTGGTTGAACGGCTCGACTCCGATGACGCCGCAGACCTCCTCGGCTCATTATCAGAAGAGCAGGCCCAAGCCGTGCTCGACCAAGTGCCTGAGGAGTTGTCCTCAGAAATGGCCCAGCTCCTCCGTTATCCGGCCGATACGGCTGGCGGGATTATGCAGATCGAGCACGTGGCCGTTCCTGAAGGCCTGCGGGTCAACCAAGCGATTGAGATGATCCGGAGCCATATTGATGAAGTGCCGGAACTC
>CAZAYE010000016.1:11615-15391 GCA_964489255.1 uncultured Enterobacteriaceae bacterium | reverse complement strand
TCCACGCTCCCGTCCGTAGTAGCATGCCCGCGCATTTCGCATAAAGGAGGATACGCCTGTGAAGATTGGATTTTTTGCTGTTGGCATTGGCCCCAGTGCCGATCCTGAAATCATCGCGCTTACCGCACGTACAGCCGAGCACTGTGGATTTCATTCGCTGTGGGCTCCTGAACATGTCGTTTTGATCGACCAGTACAGCTCACAATATCCCTATTCCAAAGATGGCAAATTGCCGATGACAACCAAGGTGGATATCTTGGATCCGTTTGCCACATTGACTTTTGCTGCCGCGCACACCAACACCATTAGGCTCGGGACTGGCATCTGCCTCATCCCCGAGCGCAATCCAGTTGTGAGTGCGAAAGAGATCGCCAGTGTGGACAAACTTTCCGGCGGTCGCTTTGACCTTGGCGTGGGGGTGGGGTGGCTCGCCGAAGAGTTTACTGCAGTGGGCGTACCGTGGGAGCGACGAGCTGAGCGGACCCGGGAGTATCTCAAAGCGATGAAGCTCCTGTGGACTGAGGAAGAACCCGAGTTCAAAGGCGAGTTCTGCAGTTTTCCTAAGGTCCGTATGTATCCCAAGCCTGTGCAGAAACCTCACCCGCCGATCGTTTTTGGTGGTGAGAGCACCCCGGCGCTTAAACGGGTAGCCGAGGTCGGTGATGGCTGGTTTGGCGTCAACGTGACCGTTGAGGATGCGAAAAGCAAAATTGCCCGTATCAAACAGTATGCTCAGGCAGCTGGACGTGATCCAGGGAAGCTTTCCTTCTCCGTTTCTCCTGGTCTGGGCCTGCCAGTTGAGATGGACATGATCAAACAATATCGTGACGCCGGCGTGCAGCAGGTAGTCGTCGGCGCGATTCCGCGCGATCCACAAGGGATCAAAGGAGAGATTGAACGGCTCGCTGAGAAGCTGGTTGTGCCGTCGGCGAAGCTCTAGGCTCTACCCTCACCTTGTCTTTCGGACATCCCTCTCCCACTTGTGGGAGAGGGGGCGAGAGTGAGGGTTCGTCTGAGTTCTCTTACCGTCGCTCTTCTACTAATACCCCCTCTTCCTGTAATTTCTTCACTTCTTCCATTGAACGTCTCAGATACCTCGTTAAAATTTCGACATTGTGTTGACCAAGCGTCGGTGCTTGCAAAGGCAGCTCCTCAGGAAACTCCGAGAACTTGAGAGGAAAGCCGGGGACGTCGAGCTCCCCATCGTAGACCGGGTCGTAAATTGTCCGCACGGTGCCACGTTCACGGAGATGCGGATAACTCAGGGTTTCCTCTACTGAGAGCACTGGCGCGACCGGCACCTGGAATTTCTCCAGGTGGGTCACCGCACTGGTAACATCAGGGAAGTTTTGCAGCCAGTCTTCTATGAGTTTGACGACTTCGTCACGCCGTTCGAGTCTCGCCATGTCAGTATTGTACCGTGGATCATCAATCAGATCGGGGCGCTCCATTGCCCGGCAAAAGTCTGGCCAGTGGTGAAAAAATGCCATGATGACCAGATAGCCCCCGTTGGCACGGAATACGCCCGCTGGGGCGACGTAGGTCATATGGCGGCCGACGCGGGTTGGCTTAATCTTGCCACCGCTCGCTCTGACTTGGTGGACGTTGACCTCGTGAAAGTGGTAGTACACGTCGAGTAAAGCGACATCGAGATGTTGTCCTCTTCCGGTGCGGTCACGATGGCGCAAAGCGGCTAAGACAGCTAAGGCTCCGTGCACTCCGGTACTTACGTCGCCCAAGCCAACTAACGGGATATACGGTGCCTCATCTTCGTCGCCAATCATCGACGTCACGCCGGCGTAGGCCTGAGCGATATAATCGTAGCCAGGTTTGTGAGCGAGAGGGCCGCTTTGTCCCAGGGCCGAAATGGAGCAGAGGATGATATCAGGCTTTATTTCCTTCAGGCGCTCGTAACTCAGGCCCAGGTCCGCCATAACGCCCGGCTTGAAGTTCTCAACCACGACATCAACCTTGGAGACCAGCTCGACCACGAGCGCCATCCCCCGCGGATCGCGCAGATTGACACACAAGCTCTTCTTGCCGCGATGGTGTTGAATAAAGAAGAGGCTGCGCTTATTGCGAAGGACCGAGATGCCACGACCCAGGTCTCCCTTAGGGGCGGATTCCACCTTGATGACTTCCGCGCCCATCTCAGCCAGCATACGCGTGCAGGTTGGTCCGGCGAGCGCGCGGGTGAAGTCAAGGACTCGCAGGCCGGTGAGGACGTGCTCCATTTTCGCGGGCATATTTTCTCCTCTATTTCAGCAGTTGGTGACGAGCCATCCGCCTTCCACAGGGAAAACCAGAACCGGGGAATCGGAGAACCGGTCGGAGAATGAAACGGAGAAACGGAGACAGGGAGACACGGAGAAATATTTTGCCTCTCCGATTCCCCGATTCTCCGGTTCCCCGATTCCTGTTTTACAGACTCTCCGCTTCTTCTTCATATTTCCTTCTCTATGAGAACCCCTGCCTCCCGCAGCCGCTGTACGTCTTCTCGTGAGCGCCCCAAATGGGTCGTCAGAATTTCTTCGTTATGCTGGCCAAGAGTCGCTGCCTCTAATGGCAAGTCTTTCGGGAAACGCGAAAACTTGAGCGGCAGGCCAGGTATCTCGACGTCGCCGTGGAGGCGGACGTGGACCGTGCGCACCGTGCCGCGCGCACGATGATGAGGATGTTTGACAGTTTCCGCGATCGAGAGCACCGGCGCGACGGGGACCTGAAATCGCTCTAGATGTGCGACTGCACTGGCGACATCAGGAAAATTCTGGAGCCAGTCTTCGATCAATTTCACAACCTCTGCTCGCCGTTGCAGCCGCGCTTGGTCAGTGCTGTACAGTGGGTCGTCTGCCAGCTCAGGTCGTTCCATTGCCTGACACAGGTCTTTCCAGTGATGCAGGAACGACATGATGACCAAATGCCCGCCTTTACCGCGAAAGACGCCAGCTGGGCAAACATACGTCAAATGTCGGCCAGCACGGGTTGGCTGAATCGCGCCGCCACTGGCACTGTACGTGTGCACGTTCACCTCATGGTAGTGGTAGTACACATCGAGCAGCGCGATGTCCAAATGTTGCCCTTCGCCCGTGCGGTCGCGATACCGTAACGCGGACACGATTGCCAATGCGGCGTGCACGCCCGTGCTCACGTCACCCATGCCGACCAACGGGATATAAGGAGCATCGTCTGGCTCGCCGATCATCGAGGTCACACCAGAGTAAGCTTGAGCGATGTAGTCGTACCCTGGCTTGCTTGCGAGTGGTCCGCTCTGTCCGAGGGCGGAGATGGAACACAGAATGATGTCGGGGTTCAGCTCACGGAGTCGTTCATATCCCAGGCCCATCTCGGCTATGACTCCGGGCTTGAAGTTTTCGACCACCACGTCCACTTGCGGAACCAACTCGGTCACCAAGGCCAACCCCCGTGGGTCGCGAAGGTTCACGCACAGACTTTTCTTGCCGAGGTTTTGCTGGATGTAGTACAGGCTACGGTTGTTGCGATAAATCGAGAGACGTCTGGCCAATTCTCCATTGGGCGCAGGTTCGACTTTAATGACTTCTGCACCCATCTCGGCCAGCATACGGGTACAACTCGGACCGGCCAGGGCACGGGTGAGATCCAGTACGCGCAGATCACCGAGAATATGGTCCATTCCTTGGGGCATGTTTTCCTCCTCTATTTCAGTACTCAGGTATAGCCGTACGCTCTCAGCAGAGAAGAACCAGAAACGGAGAATCGGGGAATCGGGGAATCGGGGAACGAAAAAAATTTTTCTC
>CAZAYE010000016.1:5733-11605 GCA_964489255.1 uncultured Enterobacteriaceae bacterium | reverse complement strand
GTTTCTCCCCGTCCCCGTTTCTCCGTTTCTGCCTTCCCTCCCGTCAATCCCACATCAATCCGCCATCGACGTTGAACGACTGGCCGGTGATATTACGGGCTTCGTCTGAGGCTAGGAAGGCGGCCATGTTGGCGATGTCATCTGGAGTATTCGAGCGACGCAGCGGGATTGAGACGTCCATACGGGCGATCGCTTCTGCTTCGGTGATTTTTTCACGTTCGACAATCTGCTTCATAATTCGGTCGTACATCTCCGTGCGAGTCGCGCCGGGGCAGATTGCATTGACATTGATATTGTGTTTGGCGAGTTGCGAGGCGCCGATACGGGTCATTGCGATCACTGCGCCTTTGGAACCGGCATAAGCGATGTTCGAAGTGCCGCGGAACCCTTTGCCGGCGATCGAGGCGGTGTTGATGATCTTGCCAGAGTTGTTCTTGGCCATTTCCCGCGCGACCGCTTGCATGCAAAAGAACAGGCCTTTGGCGTTTACCGAATGAATCCAATCCCAGTCAGCTTCAGTGACCTCGAAGAAGTCCAGCCTCTTGGTCACGCCGGCATTGTTCATCAAGATGTCGATACGGCCAAAAGTCTCCACCGTTTTCGCAACCATAGCGTTGATGTTATCGAGCTTGCTCATGTCGGTCTTGACGAACAAGCCCCGACGATCATGCGCGCTCACCTCGGCAGCGGTCTGTTGGCCGCTAGCTTCGTTGATCTCGGCCACAACGACATGCGCGCCTTCCTTGGCATAGCGTAAAGCGATCGCTTTCCCCATACCGACGCCGGCGCCGGTAACGATGGCAATTTTGTCTTTGAGTAGCATTGCGGATCCCTCCTTTTTTAGCTTTTGGCTATTAGCTATTGGCCGTTAGCTTTAAACCGGAAAGAGCTAAAAGCTAAGAGCTAAAGGCTAACAGCTTTAAAATCTGACATCACTTCATTGGCAAATAACTCCAGCCCGTACCGTGCTCGCTGAGGATCGCGTGCGCCGGCATGAAAATAAAAAGCCACCTGATCGAGACCGAACTCGTCGTTCAGCTCGGTGAGGCGACGCCGGCACTCAGCCGGCGTGCCAACCACTGTGCGTTCTTCCAGATGCTCAGGAAGCGACATGATAAGGTCCAAGAAGACTTTGAGGGGATCTTCCTCTCGGAACTGCCGTAACGCTGCTGGCGGGACGAACGAAGTGATGTGCTGAGTGTACGCCCGTGTGCTCTCGGCTCCGTCACGCATCGCGACCTGATGATCGCGGTCGATAAAGAGAAAGAAGATGCATGTCGTGCGGGTCTGAGGATGCCCATATTCTTTGAGCAGGGTGCGATAGCGCTCCACTCGGGCTCTGACTTCGGCATGCGGACCGCTCAGCCAGGGCACGACGAAGGCGTTATCGCCAGCGACCGCAGCGCCCTCGAACGACTCCAGACTCAGGGTGCCACGGTAAATCGGCGGGTGAGGTTTCTGAAGAGGCTTGGGGGAGAGAGACAGGGATGGGACCTGCCAAAACTGTCCTTCGTACGCAAAGGGGTCCTGAGTCCACGCTCCCCGAATGATTGCCAGCGACTCCTCATAGCGTGCTCTGCTCTCCTGGGGGGCTACACGAAAGCCCTCGAAGTGTTTGGGAATGATGCCACGACCGACGCCGAAGTTCAGTCGCCCACCGCTCAGGATGTCCAGCATGGCAAAGTCTTCGGCCTTGCGCAGCGGATTCTCGAACGGCAGGAGACTGATCGCTGTGCCTAAACGCAAGCGCGTAGTTTCGCGCGCCAGGGCAGTGAGGAAGAGCTGTGGACTCGGACAGATGCCAAAGGAATAAAAGTGCTCTTCCCCGACCCAGACGGAATCGAAGCCCAGTTTTTCCGCCAGAATCATCAGATCAAGCGTGTCACGATAATAGGCAATCTCATCCTGTTGGCCACGAAAGAAATCAAAGAGTGTGAATAGACCAAATTGCACTGGAGCCTCCTTAGGACGTAAGATGTAATAAGTAGTACCAATTCTCGATTCAACTGTGCCAATGCATGTTCGTGCTTTGACAGGGCTCAGCACGAACGGTTCTGCTTAGTACCGAGCGCCACAATTACAGCATCGGTTTTCCCGTAGGGGCAATCCTTGTGATTGCCCCATCTGGCTTTCCTCCCCCCGTTCGCCCTGAGCTTGTCGAAGGGTGAACAACAGTCATTGCACGTTTTTAGCTTATCGCTAGTGCCTGCCCAAACAGATCCAAGCTCAGGCGCATGACCGTAGCGAACCCTTGCGAGTATGTCTCATAGTGAGAAAGCCCTGGCAGTTTGTGTAACTGCTTGGGCTCGCGCGCTTTCTCATACAAGCTGATACATTCCTCGAATCCTGTGAGATAGTCGAGCTCCGCGCCGATAATCAGCAACGGGCGTGGAGCAATCTGCTGCACGACCGCCTCAGGCTTGTAGGACATGATGTCATCGGCGGTTTCAAGTGGCAGTTCGCTCTTGAGCGAGGCGATTTCTCCGCTCCCACTGTAGAACTTTTCTTCCGCCGGCGTGGGAATAAGGATCTCGAACGCATCGACGTACTCGGACTTTCCTGTGAGCACACGCCGTTCACGATCTTTTTCAACGCGCTTGCGGAGCGCCCAGTACTCCCACAACCGCCGGCTGTTGCGCGTCCAACGATCGCCATCGCCAAAGCCGACCACACTTACGATTGCTTTCGTACGCGGGTCTGCCGCTCCGGCCGAGATAACATTGGCTCCACCATAGCTGATACCGAAAAGGGCGATGCGGTTAGCATCCACTTCTGCTTGAAGACCGAGGAAAGTAGTGGCGTTGATAATGTCTTCATCGCGTTCTTTGGAGATCAAACGCCACTTTGGTCCTTCACTGTCGCCGAAGCCGCGGTAGTCAAAGACAAAAGCGACGTAACCCTGCTTAGCAAAGGCACGGGCAAATTCAGGGAAGATCACTTTGCGATTCGCTCGCAAGCCGTGACAACAGAGAACGGTTGGACGTTTCTCTCCGGGGCGGAGGTTATCGGGCAGATACAGCGTGCCGAACAGTTTAAGGCCGGCGCTGTAGAAAGTCAGCTCTTTTTCCATTGATGGTTCCTCCTTTTCCGTCGGGTGCAACCTGCTCGCCCCTACTATCACTACCTCCCTTATATCTGCAAGCGTTTCGTGCTTGACTTAGCGTGTCTCGTGCTGAATAGTCGCAAAGGTCGGCAAATTCTTCTCTGAGGAGGGTCGTATGAAGCTCTATAATCTGATGCTTAGCAACTTCGCCTCGAAAAGCCGTATCGCCATTTACGAGAAGGGGCTCAACGTTGAAATGGTTGACCCACCGGGCGGACTCGGTTCGGCCGAGTACAAAAAGGTCAATCCACTCGGCAAAGTGCCGGCCCTCGTCCTCGACAATGGGCAACTCATTGCTGAATCGGAGCTCATTAACGAATACTTGGAAGACAAATATCCTGAGAAGCCGCTCCTCCCCAAGGATGCGGAGGGAAGGGCGCGGGTGCGCTCATTCACCCGTTTCCATGACCTCTATTTGGAGCCACCGCTCCGGGCGGTCTTTCCCAAGCTCTTCGGCCAACAACTTGACGACAAGTTTATTGCCGACAAAATCGCTGAAGTGAACAGCCGCCTCGACCAACTCGAAGCCATGTTGTCGAACGGCCCCTGGGCAGCTGGCGATACGTTTACTCTCGCCGATGCTGCCCTGACCCCGACGACGTTCTTTATGGTGAACCTCCTGCCGCAATTCGGTTCCAAAGGACCACTGGAAGGACGGCCGAAGCTCGCGGCCTGGTGGGGACGCGTTCAGGAGCGGCCTTCGGCAAAGAAGGTGGTGGGTGAGCAACAGGCAGCCATGGCTGCAATGATGAAGCGGTAATCCTCGCGGTGTGTCAGGGCAGCCGTATCAGACTGCCCTGACGTTCTAGAGATTATCGTATGATTGTCACCGCAACGCCCCCTGTTGAGGGAAAACGCGTCAAGGAATACGCGTTGAGTATCAGAGGTCGTCATTATACGACCCGGGCGGGTTTCTCTCCCCCGGGGGAAAAGAGCTTATCGTAGAGTTTCTTCCACCGTCCAATCTCCTCGATGAGGACCCGTGCAACGTCATCACGGGTCCGGCGTAAGGTATCGAAAAGCCCGCCGACACTGTCTTCTAACTTACGCTTTTCCTCGGAACGGCTGGCCTTGTCTAAGGTCTGGCGGAGGTCATCAAGTTGCCGGGTGAATATTCGTACAGCACTCTCTGCTGCGGCGATCTGCCGTTTCAGTTCTAATTCCAGTTCGGATTCTGCTCCGGCAATCCGACTTCCCGGAGGTAATGGCGGGCTGTGCTCGTCAAATACGACGAGAGAGAGAACTGGTCGGGTGGATCCCCTTGGCTTAGTGATGAGAAATGTTGAGCGCTCGCGCAGCCGGTCCCGGGAACTGGGATCCAACGTAATGAGGATATCCGTACCAGCATCTCCATTAATATCGGTATAAGGTTCGACTCCAACAACGTGGCCGATGCGACGGTCGGCCTCTTCAACCGCATCCCCAACTCTGAAGCCGTGGTTTGCTCGCAGTCGTACAGTCCACGTGGAAGGGTCTGGGGGAGTAGCGTAGACCCTCAAGAGAAAAAGAAATGAGAGGCCGATGACGAGAACGAGCAAAACTTTACGCATGGGAAGACCCTCCACGAAAACCGGTTCTGCGGAGAAAAACACATCTTAGCCAGGCAGGTTGCAGAAAAGAAGGGATTGGGGTTACGGGTTGCTAATAGCTGAAAACTTTTTTCTCTGCTATGGGACAGGAGCGAGAGGGCAAATCATGAAATTTGGCTATTTTACCTTGACTGACAACCCTCCAGCCTACGGCCCGGCCCGGCGTGATCCGAACCAATTCCTACGCGAGGTGCTGGAGGAATGCCAGGTTGCTGAAGAACTCGGTTATCATTCCGCCTGGGTACCTGAACATCATTTCGGTTTGTTTGGCTGCTTACCCACGCCGGCGGTCTTCCTGGCACACTTGGCGGCCTACACCAAACGGATCAAACTGGCACCAGCTACCGTCCTGTTGCCCTGCAATCATCCACTGCGAGTGGCTGAGGAATTCGCCCTGCTTGATTTACTCAGCAATGGGCGGGCGGTGTTCTCAGCCGGCCGAGGCTACGACAAACGCGAATACGACGCGTTCGCAGTGCCTTTTGCAGAAAGTCGCGACCGCTTTGCCGAGGGGCTGGACCTGCTTCGCACCGCCTGGACCCACGAGGAATTTACTTACCATGGTCGATTCTATTCCATTCCCGAGCCGGTCTCCTGCCTTCCGCGGCCCGTACAAAAGCCTCATCCACCGATCTACGTCGCGTGTTTCAGTCGACCGACGGTGGAGATGGCGGCTGAACAGGGATTCCACACACTGTTCGCACCCTTTGCGGCAGCGATGATGTTTGGCAGCGTTGGAGCGGCGGTCCAGACCTACTGCGAATTGGCCGCTAGCCACGGGCACACCGATGCTCGGGCCAAATGTTCGTACTTCACCAACGTAGTGCATTCCAAAGCGGAAGAACTCGCGACCAAGGAGCGGCTTCGGCTCTACCTCCACGCCGTGTTGCCCGCCTTTCCTTCGGATCGGGCGACCACACCACCCCACATCGCGTACTTTGCTGACATCGTTGAGCGTTTGCAGGGTATGAAAGCTGAGGATTTCGGTGAACGGAGCGTAGTCACCGGCGATCCGGAGACGTGCATCGGTATCCTCAAGAAGTGTGAGGCGGCCGGCATTGAAGAGGTCATTCTCTATTTCAACTTTGGCCACTTCAACCACCGAGACACCCTCAAGTCAATGGAGCGATTTGCCCGCGACGTGATGCCGTACTTTTGAGGGACAGAGACAGAATCAGAC
>CAZAYE010000016.1:5032-5723 GCA_964489255.1 uncultured Enterobacteriaceae bacterium | reverse complement strand
GTTCTACCGATTACGTTTTACTCATTACGTTTTACGTTTTTGCCCGTTACTGACACTTCGGATCGCAGGCCGCGATTCTCTGCGCCGCGTCCTGCTCGCAGGCTTCGCTGCTGGCGTAGGTGTTTCTCGCCTCGACGCACTTGAGGATTTCATTCAAGGAAATGGTTAGGCAGTTGCGATAACACATCGGCGAATTCTGCCCGCCAGCCGCATTGAGTTTATCGGTCATATAGGTAGAAACCGCGAGCACCCGTGACAGGACATTGGTTTCACCCTTTTCTGCCGGCTTAGAAGGCTTATAGTCAGCCGGGTAACCTCCCTCGCCATACGCTCCTGCGGCAGAAAACAGTGACCAACCAATGAGCGCTCCTCCTATCACGCCGTTCACTCGCCTCCTGAAATTCATACATTCCCTCCTGTTTCCGGTCGGAAAGCTGGGTTTTCAATACCTTCCTCTGTTAAGTTGCGCAACTCCAATTAAGTGCTGACGGCTGGTCGCTTCTATGGTAGAGGCTGGGAAGGAGGAGAAATTATGACCCACGTTGCCCAGGTTACCTGCCCGCACGATTGTCCGGACTCCTGCCTGATGGATGTGACCATCGATGACGGCAGGGCGGTGAAAGTGACCGCTAACAAGGAGCACCCCTTTACCCGTGGCGCGCTGTGCGCCAAGGTCAACAAATTTCTTGAC
>CAZAYE010000016.1:3242-5022 GCA_964489255.1 uncultured Enterobacteriaceae bacterium | reverse complement strand
CAATGAAAATGCGAGAGGCCAGTGCCGCACAGGGCCCCCAAGCGATCCTGCCGTACTCCTACCGTGGCAACAACGGAGTCTATCAGAGCAATGCCATCGATCGCCGCTTCTTTCACGCCTTGGGCGCTTCGACTCTAGCCCGTACGATCTGCGCAGGTGGATTATTTGGAGCGCTGGCATATTCAGATGTGTTCTTCGGCTTTGCGCCGGAAGGATTAGTGGCAAGCAAGCTGATCCTCTTCTGGGCCTCGAATCCGCTGAATACGGGCCTCCATGTTTGGCAGTTTGTGCAGGAGGCCAAACGACGCGGCGCCAGATTGATTGCTATTGATCCCTACCGGTCACGCACGGCGCGTATGTGTGATGAGCATGTGTTTCTGCGACCAGGCACAGATGCCGCTCTTGCCCTCGGTATGATGAAGGTGATTGAAGAGGCCGGATTAGCCGATACCGATTACATCCAACGGTACACCGTTGGCTATGAGCTCTATGCCGCGCGGCTTCGCTCCCTCTCTCTTGCCGAACTTTCCCATAGCTGTGATGTGCCTGTGACAAAGATCCAGGAACTCGCTCTCGCTTTTGCCCAAACCCGACCAGCGGCGATTCGCGTGGGCATTGGCATCCAGCGTTGTGGTGGCGGGGCAGCCGCAGTCCGGGCCGTGGCATGCCTGCCAGCGCAGACCGGTGCCTGGCGTGAGGTCGGCGGTGGGCTTTGTACCTTTGGTGGGGCAATGTTTACTGCCCAAGACATGGGGAAGGCGATGCGGTTTGACCTCTCGCCGGCGGGTACGCGCGAGGTCAACATGGTGCGCCTGGCGGAGCAGTTGTTAGATCCCTCCTTCGACCCGCCGATCAAGGTTATCTATAACTACAACTGTAACCCCGCAGCTTCCCTTCCTGACCAACCTGCTTTGCGCCGTGCGTTACAACGGCCGGATCTCTTCCTGGTTGTCCATGATCTATTCCTCACCGATAGTGCAGATTATGCGGATATTGTCCTTCCAGCTACTTCGCCGCTGGAACATGATGACGCAGTGCTCGCTTATGGTGGAGACTTCGGCAGCTTCAGTCGCAAGGCAATTGCTCCGCTCGGCGAGGCCAAGCCCAATGCTGAAGTTTTTCAGTTACTAGGGAAAGCCCTCGGACTGACAGAGCCAGCAATCTACGTCTCGCCCGAGGAGTTGATGGCTGAGACGCTGAAGAAAGGGCTGTCGTCCGCGGAGTTTAGCGGCCGGCCATTCATGGTGACCCGATCGAAACCTGACTTGTTACCCCGGGCTCAAGGAGGATTTCACACGCCCTCGGGCAAGTTTGAATTCTACTGTGAGAAGATGGCGCACGACGGCCTTGACCCTCTGCCTACGTTCGTACCGCCGCACGAGACACTGAGAAACGGTCGCTATCCGCTCAATTTTTTGCCTCGTAAACACAAAGACTCGCTCAACTCATCCTACGGTCACCTACCGGTCATGCGCCGTCAAGAGAGAGAAGCGCATACGCTGGAGATGCATCCGCACGATGCGGCGGCACGAGGGTTGAAGGATGGTGAAGCAGTACGGGTGTTTAATGCCCGAGGTGCCTTCGTTCTGCCAGTGAAGATCTCTCAGAATGTGTCCCCGGGCACGGTCGCTACCTTCTGGGGCTGGTGGGACAAGCTCTCCGACGGCAAAGGAAACGTGAACAATGTGACCTCTGCCGCGTTGACTGACCTCGGTGGCGGCGGAACGTTCTATGACTGTCGGGTCGAGGTTGAACGCTGGGATGAGCAGGGGTTGTAGAG
>CAZAYE010000016.1:0-3232 GCA_964489255.1 uncultured Enterobacteriaceae bacterium | reverse complement strand
GTAGAGGGCTACTCGGAGGGAGGAATCATGCCAAAGATGGAACCTGTGAATGGACTGCCGACGGCGGTGATTCGCGTGCGGATGAGCGCACACGATGCGCACTATGGCGGGAATCTGGTTGATGGGGCGAAAATGCTTCAGCTTTTTGGCGATGTCGGTACCGAACTGAGTATCCGCCTCGATGGTGATGAGGGTCTCTTCCGCGCGTATGACAACATCGAGTTCCTCGCACCGGTGTACGCCGGCGATTTCATTGAAGCGCACGGACGCGTTACTCAAGTAGGCCGTACGTCCCGCCAACTCGAATTTGAGGCCTGGAAAGTCATTCGACCTCGCCCAGACCTGTCCGATTCCGCGGCCGAGGTGCTGGCCGAACCAATCCTGGTGTGCAAAGCCAGCGGTACCGGTGTGACGCTGATCGATAGGCAGCGGTACCGAAAGACATAACCCGCCGAGGGTCGATTCCGTCCTGCGGCTCAACCTACCAATTCCTAGTGGTTTTTGACAAACAAATTGGGTAATGCCTGAGTATCCGCGTGACCTTGTCAACACGGAACCGTGCAGCCGGGAGAGAACCTCTATGTCTCTGCAAGTTTCTTTTTCCTTCGGTCCAGCTCTCGTGCGGCAAAGCCGATCTGGCGCAAGATGTCGTTAATGGTCTCACCCTCTTGGTTCAAACTCTGCATCAGCCTCTCGGCTAACTTTCGCACCTCAACGTGAGTCTTCCAGCTGGTGGCCAGATACCCGACGACCTTGTCTAAGGCATCGGTGCTACCTGCTCCGAGGACCGCGCCGAGCGGATAGCCTTTGTTCATGATGGCCAGCAGCAGTCTGAGCGGCACCTCACTCTCGCCATTCTCATACGCATTGATTTGCCGCAGGCTGTAGCCACCGAACGTCTGGCCGAACTCTTTTTGCGACAGGTTGAGGCTTTTGCGGAATTTCCTCAGGTTGCCCGTAACGTCCTGCGGCTGGATGATTCGCTCTCGTACCAGCTCTTCGAGACGTTTGCGCTCGGTAATGTCTTGTGCCGCCCCGAGAATTTGCTGCGGGACGCCATGAGCATTCCTGCTAAACACCGTTTCCCAGCAGTGCATTCAACACCACTCGCCGTTGGCATGTTTCACCCGGAATTCAAGCTCAAAAATGTCATCCTCCTTGGCCACCGCAGAGCGCTCGGCATAGGCGGCATTGAAGAGTACCTGATCGTCAGGGTGTACAAGGCTGCGAATCTCCACCCTGTTCAGGGTGCAAACCTCTTCGGTGGTGTATCCCAATAGGTCAGTAATCTGGCGGTTCACGTAGACGACCCGTTGCTCGACAATATCGTAGACGTACAAAATGTTCGGAATAGTGTCGGCAATTCGTGTGATAAAGTGTTGACTCTCCTGCAGCGCCTCTTCGGCTTGTTTGCGCTCGGTAATATCGCTACAGGCGCCCACCCACTCGCGCACCTGTCCGTCCCGTTCCAACACCGGCACCCCCCGCACGCCAAAATAGCGATACTCTCCATCGGAGCGGCGCATCCGGAACACGGTGGTGTAGACGCTGCGTGTAGCCACCGCCCGGACCCAACTGTCTAGCGCGCGCTGGCGGTCTTCAGGATGCAACGCATCGAACCAGCCCAACCCTGTGATTGCCTCCACGCTCTGTCCGGTAAACGCACGCCACATGGGCATGTCGTCAGTGACCTGTCCCTGGGGACCGGCCGTCCACACGATCTGAGCTGTCGCCAGCGTCAGAGAACGGTAGCGTTCCTCGCTTCGTTGTAGTGCTTCCTCGGCTTGTTTCCGATCAGTGATATCACGTCCTGCAATGTAGAGGCGTATAACGCGGCCTTGTGCCTCGTCCCATACTGGACGCCCATATTCGCGCACCCACCGTACCTCTCCGTTTTGACTAATAATGCGGAATTCGCTCGCGTCGGCCTGCCCAGATAGAAGCCTGCGCAGTCGCTTGCGGGCGACAGGCAAGTCTTCAGGGTGTATAAGAGATTCCCAACTCTGAGCGGGGTAGAGTTCATTGCTTGGGGTGAAGCCCATAATCCGGGTAAAGGCTCCGGTAACCCATTCCATCGTATAGGCGGTGTAGTCCGGCTCAATACGAATGGCATAGGCGTAGTCGGAGATCAGTTCAGAGATAGTACGGTAGCGTGCTTCGCTCTCAAACACCTCTTTGGTGAGGCGCGCACGCTCAAGGGCTAGGGCGGCCTCATCGCCCAAAAGCTGCAGGAGTCGCAGCTCTGTTGAGGTTGCCTCCCGGCGGGCAGCATAACCCACAGCGAGTGTGCCTACCGCCTTTTCGCCACTCATCAGCGGTACAATCCATACGCTACGAACAAATTTGTATTTCTCTTGCAGCCGGGGGCTGACCTGCGGAGAGCGATGCCGATCTAGGATCATCACCGGCTCCTTCCGCTGAAAAGCTATCGTGACCGCAGTCAGTTCCGTAGCCACGACGACCCGCTCCTGGCGAAACGCCTCATTCTCTATCCCGTGAGCTGCAACTCCTTGTAGTTCAGCGCCTTCAGCGTTCGCTAGCATGAGGAACCCGTAGTCTGCGCCTAACAGCTTTTTGGTCAGGGCGAAAATGTGCTTGGCCATGGTGGGGATATCTGAAGAGCGGGCTAGGTCACGAGCTAGCTGATAGATGATCTCGCGTTCCTGCTCGGCCCTTTTGCGCTCGGTGACATCTAATACCATGCCTTCGTAACCGATGACTCGGCCTTGCGCGTCACGCAGCACCCGTGCATGCAGGCGGACAGTGAGGTGTTCGCCATTCTTCTTTTTCCAGGTCAACTCGGTGCCGTGCACCTCGCCACGAGGCTCATATTCAGCCCGCAGGCGTTCCCGCTGCATCGGGTCAACGTAAAGATCTTCGGGAATCTTCAGTGCCAGCACTTCTTCGGCAGACTCGTATCCCAGCATGCGTACTAGTGCTGGGTTGACTACGCTGAACTGACTAACACCCCCTTCGGAGGAGACGCGAAAGATCCCTTCTAGGGCATTCTCGAAGAGCGAACTGTAGAGTGTGTCTCCGTTTTGCCGCATTTTTCCCTCGATTGCTCTAACGTTCCCCAGGATATTTGGAGATTTGTCTGGGTTTGTGAGGTACAGGATCTGGGGAGGAGGTGACTTCGAGACAGAACTCTACAGGAGTATAGGAAAAACATCTACAGCCGAAAGACTTCTAAAAGGAGTTATTTCTCGCACCTTTTGCTCCATTTTTCTCC
>CAZAYE010000015.1:0-15599 GCA_964489255.1 uncultured Enterobacteriaceae bacterium | reverse complement strand
ATAGAGTGTATTCTCTGAAAGTAAGGCAGCTTGTTCATGATCACACTATAAGTGAAGAATTCATTCTTTTTTATCCTCTGCCTATGTCCGCCGTGTGATCACATCGTCTGCTTCTATGCAAGACCCCTTCCTGATGGAAAGGAGACCATCTTTATGAAGAGTATCGTTTTTCTTTTGAGTGCGACACTGCTGACGATTGGTCACACAGCGCCCACTTGGGCTCGGCCCGCTCTTCCCTCAGTAGCCTCTGCAAATGTCTGCAGCCACGGGGTCTGTGCCGTGCAAAAGACACAAGAGGGGGGATTCGTCCTCCGCGCCACCATCACGAGGATCGACTACAATACTGGATGGGTAGACCTGGAGACCGAAGTAGGGAAGTTGCAAGCCCTTGTTTCTCCTGAGGAGATTCAGGATCTGCGGGAGGGCGATACGCTCATTGTCTATATAGCGGAAGATGAAGAGCCCCGCCCCGTGCTCACCTAAGAAACCCCGTGCTGGAGGGACAGGCAGGGAGCCGATGAGCAGAATACTCAGTACGATGAGTAAGGTGTGAGCGTTTTTCCTCTTCAGAGAAGACTAATACATGATACCAGGCTCCTGTGAGGCTGACCGGGGTGAGCTCTTCTACTACTTTAGTGTAGAGTTTTTGCCACAGGAGCTGCCCGAGCTTGTCGAAGCACCTACCAAAGCCAGTTTGAGAGGAGAACGGTTGGGACTGGGGAAACTCATTTGCAATTTGCCCTAGTAAGTTGACGTTGAAGAGAACTCAGTCGGATCAGTATTTGCTGACCGTGGGCTTCGCATACTGACGTGCACAGCACGATGGTAACGGAGAATCTCCATGGCCTGCACGACCATCACGTCCTCCGCCCGGACGACGATGAGTGAGTGCCCTTCACGGAGTCCCGCCTCATATGCGCGCGCTTCATGCTGTGGCACGCCCATGCCACTGAGGGCGCCTACGAGGCCTCCCGTAACCGCGCCAACAGTTGTTCCGGCAAGGGCGGTAGCCAACGGACCAGCCGCCATCAGGACGCCAGTGCCAGGGATGGCTAAGGCTGCCATACCAAGGAGCTGACCACCGAGCCCTCCGAGAGCCATATCAGTACCGATATGGCTCTTCGTGTCCGACGCGATCATACTAATGTCTTTCCGGGGAAGGCCCACACTGACCAAATCCAAGGTCGCGTTCAGGGCCGCCGTAAAGTCATTGAATACCCCAATGACTGTTTTTACCATGGCAACACCTCCAGTCCTGCCGCCGTTGCTGCGCTTGGAGATTAGGCTTTCTTGTCACCTCAAGTTCTTTTTCATCCTGTCTACCTATAGGATTTAGCAATTCAGATGCCGCCGCAGTCAGCGCAAACACCGTCTTTTTGGCGAACGAGGACTATTCCTCGAGCGGCGGTTAGGGCGCGCCATCTCGCTCGGGGTTATGCCGCAGCTGCTGTGGCGCGCGGTTTTTCCCTAGCCAGAAATGCCATGAAACTTGGCCAAATATGCTCTTTCCGTTCAATCGATACGAGCTTAAAGTTGTCCGCGTTGAGCTGGCGGAAAACCTCGAGCATGGAGCTTTCGTAATAGTGGGACCCCAAGGGCTTAATTTCCCCATAGCCAAACAAGTTACACACCTCGCACAGTTCCTGGGCTGCCTTCAGCGCCGCTGGATTGTCCGACTCAAAATTGTCCCCATCTGAACAGTGAAAAGCGTACACATTCCACAGGGTCGGATGATAGCGGCCTCGAATAATCTCCAAGGCTTTGATGTATCCCGAGGAGATTAAGGTGCCCCCCGATTCTCCCTTGTGGAAGAACTCTTCCTCAGTCACCTCACGGCCTTCTGTGTGATGGGCAATGAAAACCAGCTCAACGTTGCGATATTTGGTACACACAAACTGGTAGAGCAAGAAGAAGAAGCTGCGCGCGAGATACTTCTTCATGGTATCCATCGAGCCCGAGGTATCCATGATGCAGATCACCACCGCATTGGATTCCGGTCGAGTGTCCGTCACCATATGGCGGTAGATCAGGTCATCCTTATGGAAAGGAAAGCGCTGCTCATCGTCCCCCTCTTCACTTTCGTGCCGCGGCAGTGAATCTGGCACGCTGCGTGGCCCGTGCAGGGGGAGTTCATCGTCCCACCCATCCCCGGGGCGCCGCTGTACCGCTAAGCGCCGACGGATGCGGGAGAGCGCCGTGCGTTTCTTGTCGAGCCGAATCCGAATCCCGGCCTTGCGGTATCCCTGGCGTTTACTTATCCGCTCGGACATGACTGCGCGCAGGATTTTGCGTTCCATATCTGGCAGTTCGAGATCCTCGAACATGATCTCGACCAATTCTTCTAAAGTGAGATCTGTCTCGTAGTAATCCACGCCCGGTTGGTCACCCGCTTTATCCTGCCCTTGGCCTTCCCCTTGGCCTTTGCCGATCACCTGGCCTGGTTGGGAGTTGCCGTCACCCTGTCCCACTCCAGGTGCGTTTTCCCCATAGATGAAGCGATACTCCTTCACCCCCCGGATGGGCACTTTGATGATTTTGTCTTTGTCTTTGCCGATGATGGATTCTTCGGCTACGAGATCAACAATGTTCTCGCGAATCGACTCGCGCACTTTTTGACGGTGGCGCTGACGGTCACTCGCGCTGCGGTCGGAGCGCCGCGAGTCGGGGAGAGAATACGGGCGAAAAATTGAGAATGCTATGGTCATCAGGTTTCCTCATGAGTCAATCCGCTCCCATTCATCAAGGGAGAAGAGACTGGAGGCAGGACACTGGAACAGCTCTCCGGTCTGTGGGCGGTGGGAGTTCAGAACAGGAGGTCAATCCTTCCAGAGGTTATTGGCTGCATACTTCAACACCACATCGACACAGTACTCACAATAGCCATGGTCGAGGAGATTCGTCACCATGGTATGGTACTTGCCGATTTGCTCCTCGTCGCGTGTCCGTGCCTTGGTAATAACGCGGCTCAGATCCCGCACGGAATTCATCAGTTTCTTTTTGATGGCATCTTTCAGGGGTTCATAGCTCTGATAGGAGATCTTCTCCCCGTGGCGCGCGGCTGCCCACAGGTAGGCAATAACCTCCTGACGGAACCCGTCTGCTGCCGACCCGATAATGGCGATCTGTTCTTCCACCGATTTGAGGAACCCTTCGTCAGGCTGGAGTTCCTCGCGGGTGTTGCGGTCCCGCACTTTGGTTTTGTTCACATAAGCTTCGGCGTGATCCAAGTAATTCTGGAACAGGGATTCGGCTTGCTCCTGATAGGAGTAGACAAAGGCCTGCGTGATCTCCTTCTCTAACAGATCGAGATACTCTTTATGTAACGTATCCTGGAGAAATTCGAGATACTGCTTACGGGTGTCGTCGGCGAGGTCCTGATCCTTGACCATGCCGATCAACGCTTCTCGCACGTTGATCGGGTTGATACAGCGACCCGACTCGGACAGCGCATTGTCCAGCGCCTTCATGATGAAGCGCGTCGAAATGCCATTCAGACCCTCGCGCTTCGCCTCTTCAGTCAGTTCCTGTACGTTAATCTTCTTGGTTCGTCCCTTCTCAACCACCTCTTCTCCGTTGTAGAGGCGCAGTTTGGTCATCAAGTCGCACTTGGGCGTGGGTTCGAGACGTGACAGCACCGCGAACATCGAAGCCATCTCCAAGGTGTGTGGGGCCACGTGCGCCCGGAAGTCAGAGTTGCGGAGGATTTTCTGGTAAATCTTCACCTCTTCGGAGAGCCGCAGGTTATAGGGCACCTTGATCACCACGATACGATCCAGAATGGCTTCGTTGGTATGGTCTGCTTTAAACTTCTGCCACTCGGCCTCGTTCGAGTGGGCGACGATGACTGAATCCACGTAGACCGTGCCGTGCCGCCCGGGCGCGGGCACGAACTTCTCTTGGGTAGCGGTGATCATCGCATGCAGGTATTCGGTCTCGTTCTTAAACACTTCGATGAACTCCACCATACCGCGGTTGCCGACATTGAAGGCGCCATTAAGTTCCAGCACCCGTGGGTCCCCTTCGGAATACCGATCCAGTTTGGAAATATCTTCGGACCCAATCAGCACGGACGTATCCTGGTTGTTGGGATCCACGGGAGGCACCACGCCGATGCCTTTGCGATTACGTTTCGAGAACGAGACGGTTACCACGGGGACGTCTTCGTAGCGGGCACCAAACTCTTCTTTGAGCCGAAAACGGCAAGTCGGACACAGATCACCCTCGATGTGCACGCCAAGCATCCCTTCGAACTCTTTACGGAGATGGCGAGGGATCAAATGCAGTGGCTCTTCAAACATCGGACAGCTTTCGATGGCATAGATAGGGTCGGTCGATTCCAATCCCCGCTGCACCCTCTCCACCAACGAGCTCTTGCCTGAGCCGACCGGCCCCATCAGATAGAGGACCTGCCGGCTTTCTTCACCCTTAAGCGAGGCAGAATGAAAATACCGCGCAATCTGGGCAATCGTCCGCTCAATCCCGAAGAACTCGTCCTTGAAGAAGTTGTACACTTTCAAGGGCTCGTCTTTGAATAGCCGATTCACTCGCGGATCATCGGACTCGGCGATGTTGTACATGCCGGCAGCGGTGATCATGTCGGAGAAGCGACTGTGCGCGAGTTTGGTAATAGTAGGATCTTCTTTGGCTTTCTCTAAATAGTCCAGGAGCGTCCCTCGCCACGCTTTGCTCTCGCGGCTAGCGCGGTCGTCTTGAATCAGTTGGGCAAACGTACTCCTGCCAATGTCCATAAAAACTCCTTTATAGACTGGTACTGGTGCGCTGGTCGGTCTATGTATTCACCCTTCCCCAAAAGCAGGCGCTGAACTCTCGCACTCGGGAGGGTTCCACGGTGCTCTCGTCATTGAGGCTACGGCGTTAGGAATCAATTCCGCGTTCAGCGTCTTCTTTGGCGCACCCGTAGCGCTCTTGGAGCTTGCCACGGATATCAGCTCCTCATCCGTCAGTTTGCCCCCTTTTCCTTCAACTTAGCGCCAATTCATTGGTATTCCTTTGCGCACTCAATACTGATCAGCCAAGAGAGCAATACCTGTGCCAGGACCTGCTGCCCTTCACGTGGCGGAATTGCATACAAATTCGCCTTTCCGGTACGAGAGGATGTGAGTATTTCGCAGCAGTGTCACAGTGAGTTTTGTAAAACTTTGCTGATGGATGTCCTGCTGCGGAAACCTTTAGCGCCTTTTCTAGCCGCTGGAGGTCTCGCTGGCGTCAAAGAGCTTGGTACGGTCTTTGCTCTGTCAACCTGCCAACTGCATCATGCTGATAGGAGAGAGAGGAAACACCGTGAATACACTCTTTGCTGCAGAACGCACCCCACGGTCGTTTACGAACCGTACTATCGATCTCTTTTTGACCAACAGTGAGCTCTCGAATGAGGCGTGCTTTATCGCTGCTGTTCTCCCGGAGCAGTTTTACGCTGACCAGATGCCCCCAGCTCAGATTCAGGGTGAACTGGCACTGCGACGAGCGGTACTGGAAGACGCCCTGCGCTGTTATTATCGACAATTCACGAATAAGACGCGACAAGCGCTCCAGGCAGCCAAGGAGGCGGAAACCTGGTTCTTCGCCGATGATCTTGAGTGGCCCTACTCTTTCGTCAATATCTGCGAGGTACTGCATTTGGAACCGACCGCTATCCGTCGTGGGCTCAGACGCTGGCAGCAACAGCCAGAGGCGGTCTCGTACCGCCGTCGGCAGATCGTCAACCGCAAGCGGCTTCTTAAGCTCGCAGCTTGATCTCAATAAGCAGCTCCTGCACTCACGCGAGCTCTGTCGGGCTTCTGGACTCGTCCGCGCCAACGGCCGGCAACACCAGCGTAAATGTCATCCCTCGCGCGAGTCAGAACGAAAAATCCTTGAATCACAAGTTGTCCCTCCCAGAAAGGCTTACTCCACTACGCGATGCTTGCGACGGCTGGAGGACAAGTCGTTTCACTTGACGGATCAGTTCAATACGACCGTCCACGGCAAAAACACTCGGGAGCCGCAAAGATTTTGTAGAGGATCCAGCAACAGGAGCGTGTACATATTGTCACAGTCGTCACTGACCGTGCTGCCTCTGGCGGTCATCTTGGAGTCATTCTGTAGGACGTCGGGGAATGGCCGCCGCTCCGGCAGATTCATCTGTGTTGATGGAGGCGTTCCCCTACTAGCGAAAAAAAAGCGAAAGTAATATCTTGTCCAAACTTGAGGGCTGGCCATGGATTCCCTGAAACTAGCGTGGAAATTTGTGAACTTTTATGATCTGAATCCACAAACGCTGCGGCGCCTCTCCTGGCAGTATGGGCTCCAAGAGTGCGGCGGGTTCACCCCCGTGACCACTCCCAGTTCAGTCACGAGGGTATCGAATGACCTCATTCCCGCCGTAGCCGAAGAAGGGGACCCCCGAGTGCGGCACTGCTTGACACACCAGGCACTGTTAACCTATCAGGTGCTCGCCTTGCGCACCCGAGGGGTGCGGGCACGAGTCCGCGGATGGCTCATCGAGATCGAGGGCGGCAAGGCGCTGCGTACGCGTGCGTTGCCTATCAAATTCCTCTCCCGATGATACTCAAGAAGAACGAGCACGGTCTACCGCGCGTCCACGTCGATGAGCCACGACCCCAGGATTCACCCGACCAGCCGACAGAAAATCGAGCACCTGAGCCTCCGTCAACGCGCCGCGGTTCCCGTAGCGCTTCAGAATGGCGGGAATGGTGCCAGGATCACGATAGTTTTCCTTTCCTCGGCGCAGTTTTCTCGCCAGCAGGCGGTAGGCCTGAATACACTCAACCCCGAGCACCAGCACGGCTCCTGTGCGCGTATTCTGAATCGGAAAGCATCGATAGATGGCCGGACGTTGGCAGAGACCACACGCGGCTGCCGGATCATAACGTGGACAGAGCGCCACGATCCTATCGCCGGGTTGGGCAAACAGGCGTATGGCAGCTAAACACCGCCGTGTATAGGTGGGAGACAAAGGTCTCGACAACATGACTATCCCTGAAGCATTTTCATTCTTTCTTCTGAGGAAACTGCTGCGTTGGACCTGTCATTGGAGAAGACGGATACGCCTGTCGAATCGCCGCAGTTAGTCCAGTGTAGCGCCGCAGCGCTTGGATGCTGTGGACGGCCCGGGTGAGCGCACTGGAGGTGCCAACAATGATGCAGAGTTTCTTGGCCCGCGTGAGCGCCGTGTACAGCAGGGTGCGCTGCAACAGCGGTGCATGCGAATCATGGAGCAGGAGGATCACCACGGGGAATTCTCCGCCTTGGGCCCGATGCACACTGACCGCATAACCAAGGGTGAGTCCTGCGAGTTCCTGCCCGACGAAGACTGCTCGTTCTTTTCCGGTGTCGACTGCGGCCAGATGCTTCTGTGGATTGGCATGCACCAGGATACCCGCCTCTCCGTTAAAGAGCCCAAGACGATAGTTGTTTTGGGTAATGAGCACACGATCTCCAATACGGAACTGCATGTCCGGATTGAGTTGTACCCCACGGCCGTCCGGATTCAACCGCTGCTGGAGCGCACGGTTGAGTACGAGGGTGCCAACCACGCCTTGATTCATCGGGCAGAGGACCTGCAGGTCAGTCAGCGGATCCAGGCCAGTTTCAATCGGTACTTCCTGTGCTACCAAATCCACCACCCGGTCGATGGCCTGCTGGGGATCCTTTTCTTCAATAAAGCGGCAGTCCGCTTGCGGCTCAGGCGCAAACAGCGGCAGTTCTCCAATCCGGACGCGATGGGCATTGATGGTGATCAGGCTTTCTTCGCTCCGGCGGTACAGTTGGGAGAGGCGGACAGTCTGGGCGATGCCAGAGGCGATGATATCAGCCAAGACCTGCCCCGGGCCGACGCTGGGCAACTGATCAGTATCGCCAATGAGTACGAGCCTGGCGCCCAGCGGCAGTGCCTCCAGCATGTGATCGGCTAGGAAGAGATCCACCATGCTTGCCTCATCCACCACCAGGAGCGAGGTCTCCAGAGGCGTCTCGGCATGACGTGCGAAGGTCCCCGTCGCTGGTTGGTATTCCAAGAGTCGATGGAGGGTCGCCGCCGGCAATCCAGAGAGTTCGGTTAAGCGTTGGGCCGCGCGACCTGTAGGCGCTGCAGCAAGAATAGGCACCTGATAACGAGTGGCAATCTCTGCCAATGCCTGACAGAAGAACGACTTCCCTGTCCCTGGCCCTCCAGTAACCACGGTTAACGCGCAGGTAAGGGCAGTGTGTAAGGCTTGGTGCTGTTCCGCATTGAGGGAGTATGTACGGGTCACCTGAGGGGCGATTTTCTCGAGGTTGGGAAGTAACGGTGGCAAAGGCACTCGCACACGGTCAGTCAACGCTTGCGCGAGGCGTTCCTCGACACGCCAGACGTCTAGCAGCGTGAGAACCGTGGAGGCTCCCAGTTGCTTCACAAGAAACTGGCCACCCACTTCCAGTGCGCCCCGCAAACACTGCTCTTCCACTGCTGCATGCGCAACCTGGAGCAGGGTGGCCGTGCGTTTGGTGACTGCGGTCAACGGCAAGCAGGTGTGACCAGTCAGCAGAGCCCGCCGCAAGATCTCGCCAATCCCTGCTCGTATCCGCTCGGGATCGGTTCTGCGGCGCCCGAGCTGGCGAGCAACCGTATCAGCGGCCTGGAAAGAGATTCCGTCAATCTCCTGCACAAGGCGGTAAGGATGGGCGCGGATGGCAGCTGAAGCCGCGGTCCCATAGTGGTGAGTAATGTGTTGAACTTGAGTAGTACTGAGATGGGCGGCCTGAAGCAGCGTCATCAATTCCTCTGAGGACTGCAGCGTCGGGTGTCGCCGGATGGTTGCGTGTTCGCCTTTGCGGGCCACGGTGCTCCTTTCCCTTATTTATTCATAGCGGCAAGCGCGCTCTTGTGCAGCTCCCTTGATACTGTATTTATTTACAGTGTCTCGTCTTCGAGAGCTACAGAGGCGCTCGAGCGCCTGAGAGAGGAGCACGATGCGACGCATTTATGACCTTCGCCGCTATGGCCTCCGGAGACGTTATTGGACATCTGGGGACAGCAACAAGGCGAATTCCTGCTGCCGGTGCAAAAGGCGGCAGTGCAGCGCTATGGTCTATTTGATGACCATAGCAGGCGAGACAACCTCGACAGAGTTGCCTGAGCTGTCGCCCGCAGAGCAAGAACTTCCTCGCGCGTCTCATCAAGCGATAAGTGCTCCGCGGACGTTGACCTCTCAGGAGTAGCTCCAGCGGTTTTCGTAGCAGGATGCTGAAAAAAGTGGCGTTCGTGCTTCGACCAGCCTGTCCTGAGCACGGTCGAAGGGCTCAGCGCGAACGGAAAATCTTCAACGATTTCAACCCCCCACTCCGTTCGCCCTGAGCCTGTCGAAGGGTGAACGGAGGTTTTTCCGCCGCCTGGTAGAGCAATGTGTTGATCGGCTTACGAACGACCGAAGGGCTGTTCGTACTTCGACCAACTCTGCCAAGGGGAAGCAATCCAATACGCCTAGCGGGTTGACTGCTACAGCGCGGCCGCTCGAGCGTCCTCTGAAGCGATCGTGCGATGCGGGTTGAAGTAGGGGAGAACGTATTTCCCGATGCGCTGGATCGACCGCATGATGTTTTGGTGGGGGATGCGCCCCGCCTGTTTGAAGCAGATAACCTGGCTGAGGCCCGCTTTTTGAAAATTCTCCAGTTTGCGGATCACCTCGTCCGGATTGCCTACCACCACCATGTGGTGTTCTTTGAGCTGCGCGTCTGAGGCGTCTTTCGGGTCCGCTTCCATGGCAAAGAGGGTGCGCAGATATTCATAGGAGTACAGTTTGTTCTTCACCATCAACGGCTCGAACAACTTGGCGACGTTGTGCAGGAACCAGCGAGCCCCTTCTAAGCCGATCGCTTCTTCTTGGCTGTCTTCCGCCACGTGCATAATGGCCACGCCAGCAAACGCTTCATTGACGACCTTCGGGATCTGATTGGAGCGTTTCGCACAGGCGGCGCGATAGGTTTCCATGCTCTTCTGCACCTGCTCCCAATTGAAGTTAAAGCTCAACACGCCTAATCCCCGGTCGCCCGCCATCTCGTAGCTATCGGGAGCGACACACGCCATCCACATCGGCGGATGGGGTTTCTGAATCGGTTTGGGCACCACGCGCCGCGGCGGCACTTTTATCAACTTGCCATCGTATTCCAGGATCTCCTCGGTCCACGCTTTTACAATGATTTCCAGAGCTTCCTTCACTTCGTCGCGGGTGCGCTCGTAATTGACATTAAAGCCGTCTAGCTCTTGCGCCGTGGTCGAACGCCCCGTGCCGACATCCACGCGCCCATTGCTCATGATGTCAAGCACCGCCGCTTGTTCGGCCACCTTAATGGGATGATTAAAATTGAAGGGCAGCAGCCGCACGCCGTGGGCAATACGGATATTTTTGGTCCGCTGCGTGACGGCGCCATAGAACACCTCGGGCGCCGGACTGTGAGAGTATTCTTCCAGAAAGTGATGCTCAACTTCCCAGACGTAGTCAAAGCCCAGACGGTCGGCCAGTTCAATCTGCGCTAGCGCTTCCCAGTACGTGTTGTACTCACTGCGTTCATGCCAGGGACGTGGGGTTTCCATTTCATACAAGAGACCAAACTTCATAGCACCTCCTGAGAGTTAAGAATTGCAACTGACAATTAAGCGTGAAACACCAATGGGAGTCGTTGTGGTCCGCGGACGAGGATTGAGGCGACACGGGGAACATCGGCAAGTGCGTGCACGAAAATTTTCCTAGGGAAACCATCATAAACAGGCGCGGCCTTGCTTGTCAAGGGAAATCATTTCCTTTAGAAAGGGTTTGCTACGCTATAAACCCGTGAGGTAAGCAGTAAGGAGGCCCATGGCAGCAACCGCGCGTCAGGCCCGGACGGAAGAGGATCCCGCCACCGAGTTACTCGAACTCTTCTACCCGATACACTATAAGGGCGGATTGGCGCTCGAAGATGTACTGCGCCGAGGGCAACTCACGCGCAAGCAAGTCGCCATCTTATGGCTGATCCGTTCAGAAGGCGAGGACGGACGCCGCATGCGACGGAAAGACATCGAACAGGTGATCCAGGGCTGGTTTGAGGTGAGTAGTTCGGCCATCACCAAAGCCCTACGCAGCATGGCCCGTCCGCCCTTAGGTCTGGTCCAGGTGCTTGAAGATCCCCACTCTGGTCGAGAGAAACAAATACTGCTGACCCTCAAAGGAGAGCGCTTTCTGTCGGCGATGGTGGCGGAAGGGCGGGAGTTTCTCCAGCGGATTGTGGAGCAGCTGTCGGAGGCGGAAGTCAGGAGTGGAATTCAGTTCCTGCGCCGGTCCACCACGGCATTTGAACGGGTACGGATGGCAAGTCCGGTCCCCCATGCCAAGAGACAATAGTTGCCAGCGCTGCCGTGCGGGTTGTGCCTGCTTCGAGAGAGCCGGTCCTGAGTGTAGTCGAAGGGTGAACGCGCGTGGGCAAGGCAAACGGAAATAGCTCTGGCTGAACTATGGGAGCTGAGGATGCGCTCAGGTTCCCTCCTCCTGCAGGGTGAAGTAAAAGGTGGTACCCTCGCCAGGGGTTGAGTCCAACCAGATGCGCCCGCCATAACGCTCCACAATCCGCTTGACCACTGTTAACCCAACACCCACTCCTCCCCCAAAGGCGTCGCGCGGATGCAAGCGGCAGAAGAGGCCAAAGATCGCCTCAAACTGCTCGGAGGCAATGCCAATGCCATTGTCTCGCACATAGAAGACAGGTGGTCGCCCAGGGGTGTGTGACTCATGCACCCCAATGTCCACCCACTTTTCCGCTTTATCATTGTACTTGATGGCGTTGCTGAGTAGATTGGTAAACACTTCGATGAGTCGTTCTGCATCACTCTGCACAACCCCGAAGGGACCATGCAGACGCACGCCTGTCCCCGTCTCTTTCAGCCGCCCAGCAACCAGTTCCAGACTCTGCTTGAGGACCTCGTCCACGTTGACCTCCGTGCGTGCAAGGTCCATGCGGCCAATGCTGGCGTAGTCAAGTAGGGAGTCAAGCAAGCGCTCCATCTGCCGGGTGAGGTGCCTCAGGGTGCCCAACCGCTGTCGGCCGTTGTCATCCAGCGTGTCGGCATAGTCTTCCAAGAGAAACTGCACGGTAGTCTGAATGCCCCGCAGCGGTTCTTTGAGGTCGTGCGAGACTACATAGGCAAAGGCATCGAGTTCAGCGTTGCGCTGGCGCAACTCCGCATTGGCGCGGGCCAGGGTGGCCGTCCGTTCTTCCACTCGCTGCTCCAATTGGGTGTTCAGCATGCGAATCGCCTCCGCCTGACGTTGCAGCGCTTTGGTCTTCTTAAACAGTTCAACAAAGACCGACACTTTTGCTCGCAACACCTCCGGGATCAGGGTGTGGAGGTAGTCCACCGCCCCTAAAGCATAGCCTTGGAACGCATGGACCTCCGACTGGTTCACGGCTGAGAGGAAGATAATCGGGATATGGGCGCACCGTTTGCGCCCGCGAATCAATTCCGCCGCCTCAAAGCCGTCCATGCCCGGCATGTTCACGTCCAGCAAAATGACGGCAAAATCCTGGCGCAGCAGCTGCCACAGCGCTTCTTGGGCCGAGCGGGCCTTCACCAGATTTTGGCCCAGGTCGGCCAGAATGCTCTCCAGCGCCAAGAGCTTGCTGGGATTATCATCGACTAGCAGGATATTGACTTGTTCTTCAGTCTCCACAGCCGCCCTGCGGTCCGCATAAGCAGGGTGGTCGGAGCACGCCACACCTTCCCCCTGAGATGACATAGGGACGCCTCTTGGTTGTTCTTGGTGTATCGTGGCTACATCTCTTTTCCTACGACGGTCTCCTGATGTTGCTGATACCAAGTCCCTGAAGCTGGTGGCGCAGCCGGCTCAGCTGCGCATGGTTGGCAGCAAAGGAAACTCTCTTTCAGGGTTTGGTACTAGTTTAGTGCCACTGCTGCCTGTAATCGGGCGAGGAGTTGGCTAAGGTCCACCGGTTTCGCCAGATAATCCGACGCGCCAGCTTCTAGGCACTTCTCTCGATCCCCCAGCATGACCTTCGCCGTGATGGCAATAATCGGGAGGTGCTGGAATTCTCGATACTGGCGGATCGCACGAATGGCCTCATAGCCGTCCATCTCCGGCATCATAATATCCATCAACACCACATCAATGCCTGGTGTATTTTGTAACAGCTCTAGGCCCTTTTTACCGTTCTCCGCAGCCAGCACCTCCAGCTCGTAGCTCTCCAAGGCGCTGGTGAGGGCGAAAATGTTGCGGATGTCATCATCAATGATGAGGACTCGCTTACCAGCCAGCCCTGGGTCAGCCTGTACCCCCGAGGTCTCGTCCGTACGTAGCCAGGTCGCCAGTGGGCCGCCTACCTCGCGCTCGGGAGCTTCGCGGGCATCATTGACTGTAGGACCCTCACTGCCCGTGCTCATGCGCATGAGCCGAGGTTCATCGTGTTCTGCCTGTACCTGGGGGGTGCCCACGTCTTGCGTACCGGCTATCGCGTTCGTCAACACAGCCTGTATGGCCTCCGTGCTGACTGGCGTAGGCAAGCAGGAGGTCGCGCCGCGCAGTAGGCCGCGCCCGTGCTCGCCTGCTGGGACCGAGAGCAGATGGACCGGAATATGTCGGATGTCTGGGTCCCGCTTCAAGAGATTAAGCACTGTCCACCCATCGAAGTCGGGCAAGCCCAGGTCCAGCAGCAGTGCCGCAGGCTGGTATTGGCGCGCCATAGTGAGCGCGGTTGCCCCGCGCCTCACAACGATTCCCTTGCCCCCGTGCTTACGTACCAACGCGAGGAGAATTTGTGCCACCTCGATATCGCCGTTGACAATCAAGACGACCCGATCGCCTGGTTGAATGTTAGCAGTATCGTCACTCACTGTCCGTTTCCACAACGCTTCGGCTTGAGACAGGACAGGGGTGACCGCGGCGATCAGATGCTGTGTGGAGCCGTTGCCCTGCTCCTTGCTCAGTGTCTCGTTGCCTTCCCGTGCCGAGGACAACGGGAACTGGAGAGGCAGGTAGAGCGTGAACGTGCTGCCCACACCGAGCGTACTCTCGAGACGGATCTCGCCACCCAGCAGCCGGGCGATTTCCCGGGAGATCGACAGACCTAAGCCGGTACCCCCGTACTTGCGACTGGTCGTGCCATCAGCTTGTTGAAAGGCCTCGAAGATCAGCTGTTGTTTCTCTGCTGAGATCCCAATGCCTGTATCGCTCACGGCGAAGGCTACCACAGCTCTGGCCTGGTTGAGTCCCTCGCGATCGAGGCTCCACCCGCTACTGGCCAGCGCAATGCTGAGGTCAATGTGGCCCCGCTCGGTGAACTTAAAGGCGTTTGAGAGCAGATTCTTGAGCACCTGCTGCAGGCGTATACCATCAGTCGAGAGAGCAGGGGGCAAATTCGTGGCCAGTTCGACCCGGAACCCTAGCCCTTTGGCGTCGGCGACATGCTGAAAGGTACGCTCGACATAGCTGCGCAGGTCTGTGAAGAACAACGGACTTACATCCAGCGTTACGGTGCCAGATTCGATCTTGGAGAGGTCAAGGATGTCATTAATCAAGGTCATGAGCTCGTTGCCCGACCCATGGATCGCCTTGGCATAGTCGATTTGCTTGGGCAGAAGATTGCCTTCGTGGTTGTCGCCGAGTTGCTGCGCCAGGATCAACAGGCTATTGAGGGGGGTGCGCAGCTCATGGGACATGTTGGCCAGAAACTCCGACTTGTATTTGGAGGTCAAGGCCAACTGCGCCGCCTTGTCCTCCAAGGCCGCCTTGGCCTGCTCCACCTCCCGATTCTTGCGCTCCACCTCGGCGTTCTGCTCGGCCAGCAACCGCGCCTTCTCCTCCAACTCCTCGTTGGTCTGCTCTAACTCCTCCTGGCGGCTTTGCAGCTCGTGCGCCAAGGACTGGGATTGGCTGAGCAAGGCCTCGGTACGCATGTTGGCCTCAATGGTGTTGAGCACGATGCCAATGCTCTCCGTCAGCTGCTCCAAAAACGCCTGATGGGTGGCACTAAAGCGCTGGAAGGCGGCCAATTCAATGACCGCCTTGACCTGCCCCTCAAAGAGCACAGGCAGCACGATGAGGTTGGCCGGGGCCGCCGCCCCTAAGCCCGAGCTGATCTGGATATAGTCGGGGGGTACCTCGGTGAGCAAAATGCGCTCTTTCTCTAGCGCACATTGGCCCACCACCCCCTCCCCCAAGCGAAACTCCGTGGCCAGCTGCTTGCGCGCTTTGTAGGCATAGGTCGCCAGCAGCCGTAGCCGCGGCTCGCTGCCCACCTCCTCCATCAGATAGAACACCCCATGTTGGGCCGCCACCAAGGGCGCCAACTCCGACAAAATCAGCTTGGCCACCGCCAACAAATCCTTCTGCCCCGGCAACAGCCGGGTGAACTTGGCCAGATTGGTCTTGAGCCAGTCCTGCTCACTGTTCTTCTGGGTGGTATCGCGCAGATTGCGAATCATCTCATTGAGGTTGTCCTTGAGAATGGCTAACTCCCCGCTGGCCTCGACCCGAATCGAGCGGGTGAGGTCGCCCTTGGTCACCGCCGTGGCCACCTCGCCAATGGCCCGCACCTGCGTGGTCAGATTGGCC
>CAZAYE010000014.1:0-15669 GCA_964489255.1 uncultured Enterobacteriaceae bacterium | reverse complement strand
TCGTATCAAACCCCTCATTGAACCAGCTATAGATCTCCGCCAGCATCTGCCGGGCCTCTTCCCTCTTGCCCTGCTTTTTCCACAACCGCGCCAAACTCACCGTCGCTCGCAGCTCCAGCGACTTCGCACTCTGACGGCAAGCGATGTCGATGGCCTTCAGAAAACACGCTTCAGCTTCCGTTTGGGGGTTGGGTGTTAGGGATTGGGGATTGGTAATTTTTGCCTTTTGATTTGTCTGGACTCTAGACTCTAGACTCTGGACGCTAGACTGGGCGAGCGTTAGCTCGCCTTTCAGCCGATACAGCTCCGCATAGGCCGAGCGCTCGATGGCTCTTTGTCCCGCCCGCTGCCATGCCAGAGGACAGCGCTAGCATGCGGTACGCTGGTGATGAAGACTCGCTACTTTCCGTCTGCCCCACAAAGTCTGCCGCCGGCGAGTGCTCCGAGTGGGACGCCTTCGTTGCCCTTGCCCGACAAACCCTCCATTGTCGTGTTGCCGTTCGACAATATAAGTGGCGACCCGCAGCAGGACTACTTCAGCAACGGCATCACCGAAGTGCTCACCAGTGACCTCTCTCGCATTTCGAGTTTACTCGTCATCGCGCGCAACACCGCCTTCACGTACAAAGGCAAGCCCAAGAATGTGCAAGAGATCGGGAAAGAACTGGGCGTACGGTGCGTGCTGGAGGGGAGCGTCCAAAGAACAGACAAGGAAGTACGGATTGTGGTACAACTGGTCGATGCTGCCATGGGTGGGCACCTCTGGTCCGAGCGTTATGACCGCCCACTGAAGGACCTCTTCGCCCTGTAAGATGAGATCGTGCAGAAAATTGTGACAACGCTGAAGCTCCAGCTCACGTTACGGCAGCAAGGGTTCTTGGTACGCAAGACCACGGACAATCTGGAAACCTATGATGCCTTCTTGCGCGGGATGGAGTCCTTTAATCGCATCACGAAAGAGACCAATGCCCAGGCGCAGCAACTGTGGGAGAAAGCCGTTGCGTTGGACCCGCAGTATACCGAGGCGTACGCGTGGCTGAGTTACACCTACCATCGTGACTGGCTCTTGCGCTCGAATGCGGACCCCCGACCCTGGAGCGCGGTTGGCGCTGGCGCAACAGGCCGCTGCCCTGGATGACTCCTTGCCCATCGCCCATTCGCTCTTGAGCTGGATCTATGCGCACAAACAGCAGTATGACCAAGCCATAGCCAAGGGCGAGCGGGCCCTCGCTCCCAATGATGTTCTCAGCTATGCAGTACAGGCTGAGGTACTAAGCCGGGTGGGCAGGCCAGAGGACGCTGTGAGAGCAGCAGAAAAAGCGCTGCACCTCCAGTCCTTTGAAGGCTGAACGGCGACCTGCCTCGTTCGGCCTTTGGCGTGGCAGGGATGGCGTCGTTCTGCTCCGCCTGCTTTTTCAGATTGACCAATTGCCGGCGAGATTTCCCGTGAAATGCCTTTTGCAGCGCCTGCTAGTGTTCCGCTGGCGACCTGTCTCGCAAAATCGCCCGCGCCTTGGCGAGCGCCAACGCCTTCTCCTGATGCTGATTAGTAACGCTCCGTGAGCGCTTGTCTCATGAGCCTTCCGAGCTGACGCTGGTTTTTGTACCCATGTTTCTTGTGGGTAAACTCCGCCTGTAACTTTTGCATCCATTGTTCCCGTAGCAGGGCTAGGGCGACTGAACAACACGACCCGGTTGCAGTAGGATCGGCTGCGGTATGGGAGCAGACGCCTGAGCAGATCCGTAGCAAAATTTGTAGCAGATTCCAGAAATCTCGCTTTATTGTTTCGCGTTAGAATCGCTAAGCCCTTGATTTTTCATGCCGGAGACGGGACTCGAACCCGTACGGCGGTTACCCGCCACAGGATTTTAAGTGCGACACCTACACGTCTATAAAACAGCAAGGAATGCTAGTAAGCGTTATGCAGAGACATGTAAATGCCACGATTGGCGCGGTTTTTCGCGCTATTCGCTATCAATTAGTGATAATGAACGTTAACGATGCTTACGTCGTCAAACTGTAGCAAATCTGTAGCAAACTTTTTGTATAGTTTTGGCCGCAAAAAGCGCCCGCCCGTTCGTTCACCTCACAGTTCACTCACTCTGGCCCTTGCCTGGCACGCTGTCAGCGCTACCACGATTCCCGATTTTCGCACGCATTTGGCGCTTAACCGCATATCGTAGCCGAGGACGAGCTCTAAGAGACTTAGCGTGCCAGGAGAGGCTTTCAGAGAGTCTGTCAGACAGCGTGTAGCGAATCGTTCCCACTATAGCAGGAGGTAAGCATGGTAGGCGAGGTTTGTAGCAGGTCTAGCGGAGCACCCTAGATGTTGCGTGTGGGGCTTACGAGAAGACTTTCCACAGAATCGCCACAGTCATGGCAAGGTTAAAGCCAATCATCCATTTCAGCACGGCCATGTCTCGTTCTAAGACGCTAAACCGCTTGTCCATGTCGCGCTCCAGCGTATGGAAGCGATTATCAAAAGCCGCCACCGCTTCAGCAGCCTTGCGCGCTTTCTCCTCGCTAGCCCCAGCCTCTCGGAAAGCGTCATAGACCTCGGAAATCATCGTGCTCATAGGATAGTTTCATAGCAAAGTGGCGAGGCAAAGAGAAGCTTCGCTTTGTCGCGGCCCAACCGGAACTTGACGTGTTTCCTCCAAACCGCACGCGGGCGGCGATGCGGTGCAGTGAATGAGAGTAATCTCGTCGAGCTGGTCAGGACGGAGGGTTTCATGGGGATCATGAGAGCTCTGCGAGCAGCGCCTTGGCGTCTTGCAAGTCTTTCGTATCAAACCCTTCGGTGAACCAGCCGTAGATCTCCGCTAGCATCTGCCGGGCTTCGGCCTGCTTCCCCTGCTGTTGCCAGAGCCGTGCTAAGCTCATCACCGCTCGCAGTTCTAGCGACTTCGCCTGCTGCTGGCGAGCAATCTCGATGGCCTTGTGAAAACACGCTTCGGCCTTCGATTGCAGATCGCGGAATGCGGAATGCGGATTTTGGACGCTAGACTCTGGACGCTAGACCGGGCGAGCGTTAGCTCGCCTTTCAGCCGATACAGCTCCGCATAGGCCGAGCGCTCGATGGCTCTTTGTCCCGCCCGCTGCCATGCCAGAGGACAGCGCTAGCATGCGGTACGCTGGTGATGAAGACTCGCTACTTTCCGTCTGCCCCACAAAGTCTGCCGCCGGCGAGTGCTCCGAGTGGGACGCCTTCGTTGCCCTTGCCCGACAAACCCTCCATTGTCGTGTTGCCGTTCGACAATATAAGTGGCGACCCGCAGCAGGACTACTTCAGCAACGGCATCACCGAAGTGCTCACCAGTGACCTCTCTCGCATTTCGAGTTTACTCGTCATCGCGCGCAACACCGCCTTCACGTACAAAGGCAAGCCCAAGAATGTGCAAGAGATCGGGAAAGAACTGGGCGTACGGTGCGTGCTGGAGGGGAGCGTCCAAAGAACAGACAAGGAAGTACGGATTGTGGTACAACTGGTCGATGCTGCCATGGGTGGGCACCTCTGGTCCGAGCGTTATGACCGCCCACTGAAGGACCTCTTCGCCCTGTAAGATGAGATCGTGCAGAAAATTGTGACAACGCTGAAGCTCCAGCTCACGTTACGGCAGCAAGGGTTCTTGGTACGCAAGACCACGGACAATCTGGAAACCTATGATGCCTTCTTGCGCGGGATGGAGTCCTTTAATCGCATCACGAAAGAGACCAATGCCCAGGCGCAGCAACTGTGGGAGAAAGCCGTTGCGTTGGACCCGCAGTATACCGAGGCGTACGCGTGGCTGAGTTACACCTACCATCGTGACTGGCTCTTGCGCTCGAATGCGGACCCCCGACCCTGGAGCGCGGTTGGCGCTGGCGCAACAGGCCGCTGCCCTGGATGACTCCTTGCCCATCGCCCATTCGCTCTTGAGCTGGATCTATGCGCACAAACAGCAGTATGACCAAGCCATAGCCAAGGGCGAGCGGGCCCTCGCTCCCAATGATGTTCTCAGCTATGCAGTACAGGCTGAGGTACTAAGCCGGGTGGGCAGGCCAGAGGACGCTGTGAGAGCAGCAGAAAAAGCGCTGCACCTCCAGTCCTTTGAAGGCTGAACGGCGACCTGCCTCGTTCGGCCTTTGGCGTGGCAGGGATGGCGTCGTTCTGCTCCGCCTGCTTTTTCAGATTGACCAATTGCCGGCGAGATTTCCCGTGAAATGCCTTTTGCAGCGCCTGCTAGTGTTCCGCTGGCGACCTGTCTCGCAAAATCGCCCGCGCCTTGGCGAGCGCCAACGCCTTCTCCTGATGCTGATTAGTAACGCTCCGTGAGCGCTTGTCTCATGAGCCTTCCGAGCTGACGCTGGTTTTTGTACCCATGTTTCTTGTGGGTAAACTCCGCCTGTAACTTTTGCATCCATTGTTCCCGTAGCAGGGCTAGGGCGACTGAACAACACGACCCGGTTGCAGTAGGATCGGCTGCGGTATGGGAGCAGACGCCTGAGCAGATCCGTAGCAAAATTTGTAGCAGATTCCAGAAATCTCGCTTTATTGTTTCGCGTTAGAATCGCTAAGCCCTTGATTTTTCATGCCGGAGACGGGACTCGAACCCGTACGGCGGTTACCCGCCACAGGATTTTAAGTCCTGTGTGTCTGCCAGTTCCACCACTCCGGCGCACGAGGAAAATCAATGGTTTAGAGGCTGTTCTACTGGGGCGAGTGGGTCGGGTTTGACCAAGAGTTTGACCGATTCGGAGTCAGACGGTATCACCTCCACCGGTCGGGCTATCCGCTCATCTATCCGCCTAGCCGCCTCTTCCAGATCTCCAGCAGAGACAATGTTATATCGCTCAAACACGTCTCTTGTCTTATGCCCTGTAATCATCATGGCAACCCGCTCTGGTACTCCTGCTCGTACTAAATTCCGTACTGCTGTCCTTCGGAAATCGTGAGGAATCTTACCGACAAGACCCACTTCTTTGCAAGCCTTCCGCCATGCCACGTAGGGATACCGTATCCGCTGTCCGAGCCGATGGAAGACAAAGGGGCAGTCTGGGTAATGCTCGATATGGTCCTGCCACTGCTGGGCGAGAGTATCCTGAAGGACTTGCGGCAATTTGATAATCCGCCCTTTCTTGGTTTTCGTCGTGCCTCGATACAGCAGGACGGTACTCGCCTCTAGGTCTACCCGGTCCCACGTTAAGAGTAGGATCTCGCTCCGCAAGCGCCAACCCGTGTAATACGCGAACATGATAGGCGGACAGAGATAAGCGGGCAGTTTCGCCAAAACATCTTCAAACTCCACCCACTCAAAGAAACCTTGCCGAACGTTATCTTCTGGCAGAAGCTTAATGGTGGGTTTGCGTGTGATTGTCTCTGCTTCCAGGGCAAGGTTGAACATCCGCTTCAGGGCAGCCAGCTAGCGGTTAATCTCGGCGTTGCTGGCTCCTCCTTTCTGTCGATCGGCAACGAAGGTCTTCACGGCTGCCGTTTTAATGTCGTGCACTGTCTTGCCTTTGAAGACGGGCAAGAGATGTTTGGTGACCTTGATTTTCACGTCAGGCAAAGACTTCCTCTTGCGTACCGTATAATCTGCGAAGAGCCCCTCTACCAATTCCTCGAATGTTACCTGGTCGGCTCCCTCAACATGGCTCCCCGTGGCGACTTGGCTTTGACGATCTCGCAATTTGTCCCACGCTTTCGCTTCATCCCGCGTACCGGAAGACTCACGGATACGCTTGTTGCCTTTGTAGTAGGAAAGCCAGTAGACCTTCATGATTCGCCATTTGCCGTTCTTATCCTTCTTCCTGGGGAGGGGTGCCTCTTCCGTGTTTATACTTCGGCATTCTTCTCGTTCCTCGTTTCACGCTCGCGGCATGCCGGAGAGCGTTTGCAGAATCAACTTTTGTGTTTGCTCTTCCATTGCGGCAACGCGCCGCACTTCTTCGGCTAAGAGAGCAGTGCCTTGCTGTACCTGGTCGCCTACTCTCCGCACTTCCACTGCGATAAAGATCAGCGCCACCAACATTGCCGTCAGATTGACGATAATTAAGATTTCCATATTGCTTCTCTCGTACTGAGGCAGGAAGCAAGCTTCCTTACGCTCTTTCCTACACGCTTCCTGTGCAGCACACAATGCCCGTACCCGCCTGTTCGCTCCACTGACGTGTCGCTCACTGCGTTAGCTACTCGTCCACAACAAGCAGAATGCCTGGCGCGTAAACTGGGGCGTCGTGGGGGCATTCCTTGACACGCTCGTAAATCCAGCGCGGAAGCACGAACGTGTCTTCGCCGCTCTCTGTTAAAGTAGCACCAGCTAAAAGATCGCGGAGCAGTGCCCAACATTCGTCACAGCCATTCTCTTCGTCAACGCGGACTTTCACGTATTGAGACATAGTGATGCTCCTTTCGTTTAACGTGCAGCCTGCTGCTGTTTCGGGTCGGTAGCAGGTTCCGCTTCCTCGGTCGTGATGCCGTGCTGTTTCAGGTCCGCTCGCAGGGCTGCTGCTGAGACGGTGTATTCCCGGTCACGCTCCCCGCTTGCGCGCCACGGACGGCCACTCACACGGGCTGAGGAAACATGCTTTTTGATCTGCAACCCTAACGCGATGGGGGAGATATATATCGGTGGCTCATGTAACTCATCTGTGCTCAGCAACGAGCTGAGAAATAAACTTGGGGCTGATGCGCTTGAGGTTGATTTTATGTTCGCACATCGCCAGATAGTATTTCAGACACTTCTTGTGAACGCCTCGAAACGGCCGCAGAAAATTGCGGGTCGTCGTTCACAGTCCTTCAATTGTGTTGACATGGACCTCTCGCACTCCATCGCCATCGTCATCTCTGGCCCACTCTTTCTGGCCGTGACAAGCCGTACTGTGGGCGCGATTGAGGCTGTTGTAGCCTTGCCATTCATCGGTGTAACAGGTGACCTCCGTCTTTGTGTACCTCTGCACGTGTTTCTTCAACGTCTTACCATCAGTATGATGGCGCACTCGCAAGCGACATTGCCCACTTTGCCGGCCAACCGTCCCGACAACTGGAGGTCGATCATTGTCATACGTGCCGCGCCCACGCTGCTTGTTGGCTCTTCGACGTGGTGGATCCAGCGGATTACGGTGTTTCCCCCCTTTTTTCCCCCGCGTTCTGAAACATCTCATCGGTTTCAGTCTCTGCATCAGGCAACGCCCTCTGGCTTAACATCTCATACGCGTTGGCTTGGATTCTCTTGCGCCACCGTTGTACGCACTGGCGGGAGAGCGACAGTTCCTCGGATAAAACGGTCGCAGGGTCACCCTTGCAAACCCCGCGCACTAACAACACCACGCGTCGGGGCTCAAGGTTGCTGCCCGCAAAAATGGTCCTGGTATAGAGGGTAGAGGTGCGCTGGCATTTCTGGCATCGGTAATCGACAAAGCCCCGCTTATGAGTGCGAAACTCTCGCGCCTGTTGAGTCGTTGCACCGCAGCCAGGGCATCGCAGTCCTGTGGGGTGAAAGTATTTCTCCACCCACGCGAGACTTTCTTGGTCATCGAGTAAATCGGTTATTTTCCTGAATATTCCAAAGCAAAATAGGATTTGTATATCCTTCAACCAGATAATGCTGATAGCTTCAGAATGCAGAAGATAAGAGTGCGGCCCAACACGGCATGCAGCCGCGCGCGGCTGATGCGTGGATATTAGGCGTGTTGCAGAGGTGGTGTGGATAGGGCGAGATTAAGAGAAGGTAACAGCATGAACTCACAAATTACAGGATTGCGAGTGGCAAGTGTGGTGTTCGGTCTGATGGCCATCGCGCAATTGGGGCGGCTAGCGATACGCCCAGAGGTGCTTGTGGCCGGTCATCCGATGCCGTTGTGGCCCAGTGTGCTGGCCCTTATCATTTTGGGCGGTCTGAGTCTTTGGCTGTGGAAACTCGCTCGCACGCCGGCTCTGAGCATCCAAGAGAAACGCGATCAAGAGGTGTAAGCGGTAACATCGCAGGCCCCTGCAAGGGGACGCTCGCTGCGTGCGCGCTACTGCGCAGGACAGGGTGTCCCTGAGCGCTCTTCCCTACGCGCCACACTAGTACTACTTCTTCAGCCGCAGCCCCCGGCGGCGCACTGCGGCTAAGAGGGCAGCATCAGGCACTCTTTCGAGAACCGTCTTAACTATGCCTAATATGGCTTCCCTCCCTCAACGAGTAGGGAAGAGGTTTCGTTGACCGCCCAAGAAAAATTCTTCTCCCCTGTCAACCAAGCTGAGCCGAGAATCGTTTAGGGAGGTAAAATCTCTCTTCACGGGGGTGTCTAGTATGATGCGGACTCTGTGGTTTCTTCTCGTGTGGGGGCTCTTGGAGTTGAAGGCCGTTCCCGCGCCGGCCTGGGAGTACCTGAGCGCGCCCGAATTGAGCAGCACGCCCGCCTTGCTTACCCACGACCCGGTAAGGCTCTCAATAAATCCTCAAGGATTTCATGCTGGTCCTCCCCCGTTTTGGGTTCTGGGGGCAGAACTGCGAGACGTGCAGTGTCCGACCTGTCAGTTTCCTGAGTTCTTCCTGCCGGAACTTTTTGAGGGGGCTCCTTGTACGTGTGGGTGTTTTGGGTATTCTAAGTTCTGCCCGCCTTCCCCCACGGTGACGGCAAGAAATACCGCCGTTTCGGTGATGCTTCCGTCCCGTACCCCTTCCTCACTGCGTTTCAGTCAAGATACGACCCAAACGCCCGTGTCCTGTAGCCAGGAACTCAACACCTTTCTCTACCAGGAGAGCGTCATCCCGCCAGACGTGCAACTTGCCACTCTCCAAGGACTCTCGGGCTTGCGCGGCTTAACGGCCCGCTTTGTCCATCAAGTCGAGAGCGCCCAACACCTGGACACCTGCCCGACTCCCTTTGCGCTCGCTGCAACACTAGTGGGAATAAAACTCTGGAATCCTCTCAGCCAAACACTCCTAAACTATCAGCTTACTGTCTTTGATAGCTGAGGATTGCAGTTCGATGGCGACTTCTGGAGTTTTCCCGCCGCCAACGGAGAAACCGTCTGAGGTGAGTGAGCCATACGCAGGTATACGCGGGAGCCGTTCGCAATCAGCGAACGGCGAGGCGAACGAGCGGGCGTGGGGGGCGCTTGCCTCGTTATTTTTAAGCTTCTGATGTGTGACTAAAATTGTGCTCAAACACGAGATATAAGCGAAGATTGCGAGTGATAACGAGCGATAAATCAACACGGCTAAGTGCGTATTTACTGCGCTTTCACTCTCTGTATTGCTTAATATCACAATTAGTAAGGTATTTTAAGTCCTGTGCGTCTGCCAATTCCACCACTCCGGCGATGAGGAGAATTGAAGGCAGTAAGTCGTGAGGGATCTTATCGGAAAGTCCCGCCTCTCGGCAAGCCTTCCGCGGTGCTTGGTAGAGAGCGCGTGTCTGACGGCCTCGAATGGGTGTGTGGGAAGCGATGATGACCGAAGGGGTTGTAGAGATCGGACGTGATCGTCTGTAAAGATATGGGGAGGGGATGGACACTCAGCGGTGATGCCTATCCAGAGTGCGCATCACCGCCTTAGCTGCACTTTTTAAAGATCCGTCTTCATGGGCGCTCTAGTAACCCCACAAAGGGCGAGTCCCAGGGCGGGTGTAACCGTCGAACCCCAGACCGTTCCCCCAGCGGTAGTTCCGCTCAATGGGGCTTTCTTGGTCAGCTCGCTCCTGCTGATTTCGCCAAGAGAAGGTTGGATACCATTGAGAGGGAGAAGGGTTAGTCAGCTCTTTTTTCAGGTCCTCAAAGGAGAAGAAGAGCGTAGTCCCATCTCGCTCGGCAGAAATAGCGAATGTGGGCGTCAACAGGACTGCCAGAGCAAACGCTGTGAAGAGAGTTTTCTTTCCTTTCTTGCTCAGTGCTTTGCCAATTGTCGTCATTGCCCTTCTCCTTTCGCTCACTGCTTCTGTCTTAGTTAGAGAGCAGAATCCGTGCCAGATGAAACTCTCTCCCGAGAAAAAGCTTTAAAGTTGCTAAGCGCCTGATATTGCTCCCCCTTTCTTTCCCCTCTCCATAGAGCATGGTCGCCAGACTGAATTTCCTCAAGACGCTTGGTATCAAAATGATATATCTGCTGGATATACTGGCGTAGCCGTATGGTGGTTTCCTGCCAAACCCTTGCAGGGGCGTACTTGAAACCCGTCTCTACCCGTGCCGCGACCGTACTCTATCCAAGACAGGCTCTACTGCTTAGTTGGTGGGAGACGAATTTGTATGGACGCTGTTAGGTACCAGCGAACCGCGCACGGTGAAGCTGACAGTGTCAAAGGGACGTCGTTCTTCATCGACGAGTGATAATGTATAAGAACCCGGGGCAGGTTCCCAGAGCAACACCGCTGCTGTTCCACCTATATCCGCTCCATCAAGCACCCAACGGAATTGAGCGCCTTGTGCCTGGGCTGCAAAGGCGACCCGCTGGAGTGAGGGCGGGATGTCAGGGTCAAGGGCAATCACAGTTCCTGTCGCAGGCACAAGAATACGGGGGGGGCTCGTTGCCAGAGCCAGCGTAGGCCCTTGCGGCTCTGTCCCCGGAAGGAACCATTCCCTCCGCGCCGGTTCGATTGCTTGGGGGAAGGCAACCTGTTGAGACCGTATTCCAACTGGAGGCGGCGGAGGAAGACTAGGCGTCTCCCTGTGAAGCCACTCCATGATCTCAAGCCATACCGGCGCCGCACCGGTAATGCCACTCACAACTCGCATCGGTTCGCCAGAGAAATTGCCCACCCAGACTCCAATGGTGTAGCGTCGCGAGAAGCCAATACACCAGTTGTCTCGCATGTCCTTGCTGGTGCCAGTCTTCACGGCAGTCCAGAACCGAGTGGCAAGAGGATTCTCCAGGCCAAAGGTCGGACTACGACTCTCACGATCTGCCAGAATGTTCGACACTAGAAAGGCCGTTTCCTCAGAGTACAAACGTGAACTCAATTGTGGATTGTGGATTGTGGGTTGCGGATTGGAAAGGTGCGGTTTGGGATTTGAGGCTTGAGGCTTGAGGCTTGAGGCTTGAAGCTTGAAACTTGAAACTGTATCGAACATCATCCGTAAAGGACTCCACACTCCTCCATTGGCCAGAGTGCGGTAGGCGTTCACCTGTTCCCAGAGGCTGACATCCGCTGACCCAAGAGCCAAGGCAGGACCGTAATAGTCGCCGGACTCACTGAGTCCAGTGAATCCCAGTTCCCGAAGCTGCTGGAGAAATATCTCTGCTCCGACCAATACAAGCGCCCTGACTGCAGGAACATTCAGCGAGGACGCCAGCGCGGTACGGGCGGTCACTAGTCCACGGAACTGTTCATCATAGTTCTGTGGCCGGTATAGGCCCCCTGTCACTGGCACATTGAGCGGCAGGTCTTCGAGCAAGGAAGCCGAAGTAAGAAGACGCTGCTCGAAGGCCAGACCGTACAGGAAAGGTTTAAGTGAGGACCCTGCCTGTCGCCGCGCCTGAATGCCGTCTACGTAGCGAGCGCTGGAGAGGTCACCGCTTCCGCCGACGTAGGCCAGGACTTCTCCAGTGGCATTGTCCACCACCAGGACCGCGCCATCTTCGACACGTCGCTCTCGGATCGCGAGGAGATGGCGCTGCAACGTTTCTGCCGCAAAACGCTGTAATGCGCCGTTCAGGGTGGAGTGGATTGCGGCGAGGGTAGGTGTGGACCGCAGCAAACGTTGGGCGGCGTGTGGTGCGAGGGCAACGCGCAGGCCAGTACTTGACCGTGCCTGGAGCGCCAGGGCCACGGTCGTCTCGAGTTCTTCATGCGGAATAACGATTCCTTGCATCGTGAGCAAGGCAGAGGCACGACGAGTCACCGTTTGTTGTCTCGCGTTAGGTGCTCGCAAAAGGACTGCGAGGACTGCGGCCTCAGGCGTAGTGATCCCATGCGGCACCTTACCGAACAAAACGCGAGCCGCAGCAGCAACCCCTTGCACCTCGCCCCGAAAGGTGACCAGGTTCAAATAGGCTTCTAAAATCTCCGACTTGGACCAACGCCGCTCCAGCGTCCAGGCGAGTTGCATCTGTTGCCACTTCTGAGCGAGCGTTTTCTGCTTTGCCGAAGAGCGTACAGTGGGAGCGAGGAAGGTAACCAACTGCATTGAGATAGTGCTAGCCCCGCGTAGGGGGTCTCCCAGTAACCACCGGAACGCAGCTGCAGTCAGTGCTCTTCCGTCCACCCCACCGTGTCGATAGAAGCGGCGGTCCTCGGAGGTAATTACAGCCGCCTGCAGTGCAGGAGAAACTTCCTCCAAGGGAGTCCACGGCAACCGCCGTCCTCTCTCATCGACTCGTAACTCGTGGACGACTTCCCCAAAGCGATCCAGCAGAGGCACGTCCGAAGGTTGGTACCCTGCTCGCACTTCCTGAAGTGAGGGAACTTGTGGCTCGGGTGTTACGAAGACCAGCGGGAGCAATGGAACTGTGGAAAGAAGGACAAAGAGAGGTGCCCAGAGCCGGACTCCGGACTGTCTTTGGGACTGTTTCACGGCTGCACCTCGATAGGAGCGTTGGGCAGTTCGCCGAACATCTCCGGTGCATACAAAGCCTCCACCCGCGTCGTCGGCAGTTGGAACCGACCGTTCTGGTTGAGGCGGATCGTATATTCTACCGTGAAGTGTCCTTTGGGAACGAACTCGTAATACGCACGGAAGGCCTCGAACGCACGCTCCTCGAAGGCAGGCCACACCTGCCCTTTCTGGGTCTCACCCTGGGCAGAGATCTGGGACGTGCGTAAGCTGCCGCCCAGATGAGAGGCGCCAGCCGGGAGAGGATCGCTGACCACGACCCAGGTCATGTCTGCTTGCGCGTCGATCTCTAGGCGCACACGCAGGATATCCCCACGGCTCCAACGCCCGGCCTCGCGCACCTCAACTGGCGCGAGGGTCCTGGTGATACGGTAGCCGCTGGACAATGGTGCCGTGAGCGGGATCGCTGCCCGGGCCTGAATGGTCACCCAGGGATTCCCGGTCCCTTGGTGGTCCACGGTAAGTTCTTCCTGCCGCGGTGGCCAAGAGAAGTACAGTGTTCCTCCTTCTTTGGGAGCTTGCGCCCACTCGACTTGTTGGGTGACATCGAGCAACGCAGCACTGGTTGTGCCGGTGATCGCTGTTGCTTCAAAAACTTGAGAGAATCTCTCAACCGCCAATACTCCCCAGGCATTGGTGAGCGTACAACACCAAGCGCCGCGCTGCTGGCGTGCCAGTGCGCCGCGTATGAGTCGCGGAACGTCTTCGTGCCACTGTCCCGTGTGTAACAGATGCAGAATCAGACGAACCGCATTGGTGTGAGGGCCAGCCATCAGCCACCACAGGTCATCAGTAGCTTCTGTAGAGAAGCCCATGGTTGTTCCCTGGAGATTCAGACGGGAGCGTACAATCTGTTCTACTTCGCTCAATCGTTTCTCTCGCTCAGCGATGCCGGACTCTCGCTGGACTAGGCTCCACCAATCAAGAACGGCAGAAGTCGGCCACAGGTGAGGTTCAATAGTGATGCTACTTAAAAGATTGAGGGCGAATTTGCCGTGACGAGAAAGCGCTTCGAGGGCAGCGAGTTTCCGCAATGAAAGGTCTGCTACGCGTAACGGAGAATCCCGTACTATGGTTCCGGCGGCGAATTGCTCTAGCCCTTCAGTGGTCCTGCGCAAGACCTCTTCCGGAAGTGCCCAGCCGGCTTCATGGCTGATCGCTAAGACGTACGAGGTGAGGACATCGCTTCCCCAGGGCATTGTGGGGAAATATTTGAGCAGACCATCAGCGTCCAGATGAGACGGCAGAGCTGCGGTCACTTCCTGCCACAACGGCTCATCGCGCAACGCCACCGCGCGTGAGACCTTTTGCTCTAGACAGGTGTAGGGATAGCGCAGCATCCACTCACGGACACCATCGAGTCCCGTCGTGAGCGTAGGACTCAGCGTCACCTGTATGCCACCACGGTCGGGAAGAGCATCAGCCGGCTGCTTGACCGGTTGGCGTACAGGTGCTTCCCAACGGAGCAAGGTGGCCTGAAAGGGACGAATCGGAACAGTCGGCCGCACCTGTTGTTTTACCTGGACGCGATCCTGGGCGCCACCTGATTCGTTGGCTTCCACGGTGTACTGTACAAGCGGCACACCGGCTGGCGCAGTCATGTCCCATGCCACTACTTTGGCCTCACCAGCGGAGAGGGGCAATATCTGTGGTGGAAGCTGGGCGGAGAGCCCCTCGGCTTGATTGGTGACAGTCACGCTCATAGCGCGGTTGGAGGTATTGCGTATGGTGAACTCAGCCGGAAACTGGTCGCCTTCGCGTACGAGTGGCGCGATTCCTGGTAAGACCATCAAATCTTGAGTCGCACGGATCGTGGTTGCGCCGGTGCCAAATAGAGCAACTCCGCCGGTAGCCACAGCAACAAGGCGAAAACTGGTGAGAGCATCGTTGAGGGGAACCTCAACTGAGGCTTCACCACGTTCGTCAAGGGGCACTCGCCCTTGCCAGAGCAGTAGTGTGTCGAAAAGTTCTCTGGTGGTCTGCCGTCCGCCACCGCCGCCCTGCGGCAAGGCTTTGAGCCCATAATGTCGCTTGCCGACCACCTGCATCTGGGCACTGGCGGTCCAGATGCCATAGCCCCGTCGCCCCATCATCGCCTCAAGCAGGTTCCAACTCTTGTTGGGGAGCAATTCCAACAGCCCTTCATCTACGGCTGCGATGGCTACTTCGCTCCCGGCTGGCAGAGGTTTCCCGTCTGCTGTCTGTGCGGCGATTTTCACCTGCGCTTTCTCGCGTACACGGTAGACTGCCTGATCGGTGGTGACCGTCACTTTCAATTCGTGTGCTCGCCAGCCGACGCGAATTTCTGCGATCCCCAGTTTGAACGCCGGCTTGCCAAGATCGACCAAGGCAGTTGGCTGTATGTCGCTCACACGCCCCCGAACGACAAGCGCAGAGATAAAAATGTTGGGCGCGTAATAATCCTTCGCCGCTATTTCAATGACTGGCTCTTTGCCAGAGAGCGGGACAACCGAAGCCTCCAGAACCCCACCATTGCGCTCAACCGTCACCAGGGCAGTTGCCTGGCGGAACGGCATGCGGACCTGGAGGTGCGCGGTCTCTCCGGGTTCATAGCGCCGCTTCTCTGGCAGCAGATCGATGCGGTCGTTGTCGTGGGCCTTAAACCACCATTCCTGTGAACCTACGACCCAGACCTCACGGTGCGCCATAGTGGTGTTGCCAGCATCGTCTGTGACAGAGGCTTGAAGGATCAAGTCGCCTGCCGCCGGCGGTTTCCCTTCACACTGCAACACTCCCTGCGCATCTGTTTGACCCTGGCACAGGGTGCCAAGGCGCCGCGTTTCCTCGATATGCTCATAGGCATAGAACCCACCGACAAGCCGCTTGCGATGGGAGTAGTATTTTTGTTCCAGCACCACAACCTGCACCGGCACGTTGGCTACCGGTCGTCCCGCTACGTCAATCGCTGCTACGTGTGCCTTCAGGTTTTCCTTCGACGCGGTCCATGTGTCTGGCTTGATGCCAACCAGCCATTTGGCCGGCCACAGGGGGACGGTTGAGGCAACGGTCTGGGTTTCGCCATTCGGATCACGGAACTCTAATTCGGCCAGGACTTCTTGCAAGGTGTTTGTCCGGGGTAAGTTCGTAAGGTTCGTCCTGGCCGTTCCGGTGGCGTCGAGTGCCAGATTGA
>CAZAYE010000013.1:0-15883 GCA_964489255.1 uncultured Enterobacteriaceae bacterium | reverse complement strand
CCTTCTGGAGTACCGTTGGTGATTCCGGCACGGCTCAACCGCTTGTACTCCTGGCGGCAGTCCTTGAGCGGGCCAAGACTGGAGACCTGATTCTTGTCGTCGGTTATGGTGATGGAGGTGACGCAGCGGTGTTCAGGGTCACCGACGCAATCGCCGGTTTCAAAGCAGTGCGGAGCGTGTACTCGCAAATTGAGGTCAAGCGTACCCTCCCGTCCTACGGCAAATACGCCCGTTTCCGTAAGCTGATGCGCAAAGAGTACACGGCTACGGATATATCGACGCCGGTCGTGCTGTTACGTGACCAGAAAGAGATCCTGCCGCTTCACGGTGGCAAGTGCCCAAAGTGCGGCACGACTCAGTTCCCCCTGCATCGTATCTGTATCGAGTGCGGATACAGTGATGGTCTCGAAGAGGTTAAGCTCCCACGCACGGGTAAACTCTTCACTTTTACTCATGATTATCTGACCGAGACTCCGGATCCTCCAACAACTCATGCGGTGATTGATCTGGATGGTGGCGCTCGCGTGTACGTCCAGCTTACCGATTGTGAACCTGAACGGGTGGAGATCGGTATGCCTTTAGAGCTCACGTTCCGGAAGTATCACGAGGGCTATGGTCTGAAGAACTATTTTTGGAAAGCGAGGCCAGTAAACAGAAGCTCTTAGCGATTAGCTCTTAGCCAGACAGAATAAGGCAAAGAGCCTAAACTCCTTGTCTTTGAACCCCTTGTCTGGATTTGCTAAAAGCTAATAGCTAAGAGCTAACAGCCTTTAACCTTCGAAAGGAGGAGTCAAATGAACATTCGGGACAAAGTAGCGGTGATCGGCGCCGGGTGCAGCAAGTTCGGTGAAAACTACGAGATGAGCGCTGAAGATATGATCGTGACTGCGGCGCTCGATGCGTATGCCGATGCCAGAATCGAGCCGAGCCAGATTCAGGCGGCCTGGGTGGGAACGCTGAGTTCGGCGATGGCCGGCAATGCTCTGGCAGACCCTCTCAAACTGTTCAACATTCCCATCACCCGAGTAGAAAACTACTGCGCATCGGGTATGGACGCCTTCCGCAATGCCTGTATGGCGGTGGCGGCGGGGATGTACGATGTCGTCCTGGCTCTAGGCTTCGAAAAGTTGCGTGACTCCGGCCAGCGTGGACTCGGCACGTTCGGCAACCATCCAGTGGTTGGCTATGGGACGACCGCTCCCTCGCTGTTCGCTATGGCCGCGAACCGTTATTTCGCGACCTATGGCATTGACAAACGTGCGCTGGCTAAAGTGGCGATCAAGAATCACCACAACGGTACTATGAGCCCTAAGGCACACTTCCAGATGGAAGTGACCGAGGACCAGGTGGTCAACGCGCCGCTGATCTGTAGCCCACTTGGCCTGTTCGATTGCTGCCCGACGACTGACGGTGCTGCGGCGGTGATTATCTGCCGTACAGACCTCGCAAAATCTTTCCGCCCTGATCCCCTGCTGGTGAAAGGCATCGGTTTAGCGGTGACCACCGGCGAGCCCTACCTGAAGCCTGGTTTTGCTTACACCGGTTTCCCAGCCACCGCTCAGGCGGCCCAATCGGCCTATGAGCAGGCCGGTATAACCGTAAAAGACCTCGACTTGGTCGAGTGCCATGATTGCTTCACTATTACCGAAATCCTCAACTATGAGGACCTGGGTCTGTGCAAAAAGGGTGAAGGTTGGAAGTATGTCGAAGAGGGACGTGCTTCGATCGGTGGTGAGATTCCAGTGAATCCCTCGGGCGGCCTCAAGTCGTTCGGCCATCCCATCGGTGCTACTGGTGTCCGCATGATCTACGAGGTTTCTCAACACTTGTGGAATAAAGCCGGCGCTCGTCAGGTGAAAAACGCCGAGGTGGGCCTCGCGCACAACTTGGGCGGTCCGGGATCAATCGGGTGTGTGACGATTCTGGCGAATAAATAGCTTTTAGCTATTAGCCATTAGCTATTAGTAACTGCAGAAGACTTGTAGGGTGGATTTCCCACTCTAGGTAGCGCCTTTCGCTCTGCCCGACTAACATCTCTTTCTCTTGCTAAAAGCTAACAGCTAAGAGCTAATGGCGTCTTCAGGAGCACGCATGGATTTTGGTTTTAGTGAAGAACAGGAATTGCTGCGCAAATCAGCCGCGGATTTCCTGAACAAAGAATGCCCTATGACCTACGTCCGCCAGATGATGGAGGACGAGCGTGGTTACTCGGATGAACTGTGGAATAAGATGGCCGAGCTTGGCTGGATGGGTCTGATCTATCCAGAGGAGTTTGGTGGGAGCGGATTGACCCTCGTTGATCTCGTCGTCGTGCTGGAGGAAATGGGTCGAGTCGTTTTGCCGGGGCCGTTCTTTTCCACTGGGTGCTTGGGGGGACTGGCGATTCTTGAGGCTGGCAACAGTGAGCAGAAACAGAAATTCCTCCCCGGTATCGTATCTGGCAAGACCAAGGCTACTCTAGCTGTGCTTGAAGAGAATGCCCGCTGGGATGAAAAGGGCATTAAGCTGTCGGCACGGAAGAATAGGAAGGGCTACACCCTGAATGGCCTCAAGCTCTTCGTCCCTGATGCTCACATTGCAGACGTTATCGTCTGCGCCGCGCGGACCTCGGACGGAGTGACCTTATTTCTCCTTGACCGTCAGCAAGCTGGCCTCAGTACGACTCTGCTTAAAACCATGGACCAGACGCGTAAGCTGTGTGAGGTGCGACTCGATAAGGTCCAAGTTAGTGCTGAAGCAATCCTGGGCACGCCGGGGAAAGGATGGGAGGCGCTCTCTCGCATCTTTAACCGTAGCAAGGTGGCCCTCTGTGCAGAGATGTGCGGTGGCGCGCAAAGAGTACTCGACATGAGTGTGGAATACGCCAAGGTGCGTGAGCAGTTCGGCCGGCCGATTGGCTCATTTCAGGCGATCCAGCACAAGTGCGCAAACATGCTGGTACAGGTAGAAAGTGCCAAGTCGGCGACGTACTACGCTGCCTGGGCAGTCGCGAATGATGTTCCAGAGGCCCCGCTCGCCGCAGCTATGGCGAAGGCCTATTGCAGCGATGCGTATCGTCAGGTGACTGCTGAAGGCATCCAGGTCCATGGTGGTATCGGCTTTACCTGGGAGCACGATTTGCACATCTATTTCAAGCGGGCCAAAGGGTCAGAAGTCACCTTTGGCGATGCCACTTGGAACCGTGAGTTGGTCGCGCAGTACACGCTGGACGTTGCTCCGGTTGCAGAGATCCAGGCGTCGTGAAGACAAATGGTCAGAAGTCAGTTTTCAGCCCTGAAGAATCGGGGAACCGGGGAATCGGCGAATCGGAGAGGCAAAAATATTTCTCCGGTTCTCCCCGTCTCCGATTCTCCGGTTCTTTCTGATCCGAAGCTGACGGCTGAACGCTGAGTGTGCAGGGAGGGAACTATGGCAGACAAAGCGACATTGGCAAAGTTGGGAAGCCGGTCACGATACGGATAGAAGCGGGTAAGATTCGTGAGTTCGCGAAGTCGATCAAAGACCCAAACCCGGTGTACTACGATGAGAACGTGGCCAAGGCCGAAATCGGTGGTATCATGCCGCCGCCGACTTTCCTCATGACCCTGGCCCACTGGGACGCGGGCGAAGGTCGTCCGCATGTGCAAATGGACCTGCGTCGAGTTCTCCACGGGGAACAGGAATTCGAGTACCTGAAGCCGATTTATGCAGGAGACGTGCTCACCGCTGTCACCAAGGTCACCGATGTGTATGAAAAAACTGGCGGCCGTGGTGGAACCATGACCTTTGTGGTGATGGATACCGAGTTCACCAATCAGAAAGGCGAAAAAGTCGCTATCTCCCGGGGTGTGACGATCGAAACTGGACAGGTAGTTGCCAGGTAAGGAGGGTCATCATGGCGCGCAAGAAACTGTATTTCGAGGATGTGAAAGAAGGGGATGAACTACCGTCGTTCACTGTCGAAAATCTCACCCGCACTGATTTTGTGAAATACGCTGGCTCGTCCGGGGATTTTAACCCTATTCACCACGACCAGACCTTTGCCGAAGCTTCAGGAAATCCCACGGTGTTCGCCATGGGAATGATGAACGCTGGCATCCTCACCCGGTTGGTATCTGACTACGCAGGCCTGGAGAATCTGCGTAAATACAGGGTACGTTTTGCGACCCGGGTGTGGCCAGGCGACTCAGTGACTTGCAAAGGCAAGGTGACCAAGAAAGTGGTAGAGAACGGTGAGAAAATCATCGAGGGCGAGATCCAAGCCCTCAATCAAAAAGGTGAAATTGCTATTCAAGGCAGCTTCCAAGCAGCGCTGCCGTCACGCGGGTAAGCGCTGGTTCTCTTGCTGAAGACTCTACGAAAGGGAAGGCTTGTTGGTCGTCCCTTTTACCAGTCTGCCAACGATCGCAAGGCAAACGCGGCCAACAGGAGCAGGAAAATCTCCCAGGTTTTTGGCGAATCAGCTAGGGCAACGAGTTCCTGTGGGATGATCATCAATTACTCCTTCCTGCCGTTCTAGGGTGAAGGCTCAGGCGGCAATCTTGAGTGAGCGGTGCACAAGGGCTGCGCGCCGACGCTTCTTTTGCGGCTCGGCCGGAGGGCGTTGACGCCAGCGCTTGAGTCCTAGACGAATGTACTCTGGGTCGAGCCCCAACACGGCGCAAATGTTCACAAAAGAGAATGGCCAGTGATGGTCCTCGGCGAAAAACCACTCTTCAGCCTCTTTGGCCAGCCGCTGGACACGTCGTCCGCTACTAACCGACTGTTTCTGAAAGCACCCGACGGCATCTTCGAGGACCGCGCGCATCAAGGCGATTTCTCCCCGTGCAGTGTCTACGCCTACGGCGGAGTTGTAGAACTGTTCCGGTAAAATTGCGATGCTCGACAAGAGGTGGCTCGTAGCCCCTAGATCAGAGAGGAAGAGAGGAGACGTTAGGCATTCGGACGATTTATCGCGCTGTGCGGTGCGTAAGGATGTTCTCATACAGGTATCTCGTCTTGTTAGAACAACTGACAGCAAAAAAAGTTCCGCCTCGGGTTCTCATCATGAGGATACGTGCCGTGTCTGACAACGGATTGCCGACGTCCCGGCGTTTGCGTTCAGGTGGGTTAGACGGGATAGTGCGGTAATTCTTCATTTCGTGGATTGACAACTTGATGAAAGTGAAACGAGTTTCGGGAGGGCACTATGGCTAACTTTCGCACTGGCAATGTGCAAGCAAACGGCATTGACTTTCACTATTTGGAACTCGGTGTTGGTCCGCTCGTACTCTGTTTGCACGGGTTTCCCGACAACGCGTTCACGTATCATTTTCTGCTTCCTGTCTTGGCAGAGGCGGGATTTCGCGGGGTGGCACCGTTCATGCGTGGATATGCGCCGACCGGCAAGCCCAAAGATGAACGGTATCAGTCAGTTTTGTTGGCTCAGGATGCGGTTGCGTTGATTTCTGCCTTGGGGGTAGAAAAAGCGTTCGTGGTGGGGCATGACTGGGGTGCGCTGGCGACCTATGGCGCGGCGACGCTCGCACCCGAGCGCGTGCACAAAATTGTGACAATTGCTGCTGCTCATCCAGCAACTCTGCTGGGTGCGATGGCGACGAATTACGACATGATTAAGGGTGGGTGGCACGCTTACTTCTTCCAGATGCCGTTTGCCGAGCAAGCAGTTGCCGCCAATGACTATGAATTCATTGAACGGTGGTGGCGTGATGCGTCACCGGAGTACGACCTGCCGCCCGAGGTGATCGAAAGGGTGAAGGAAACCTTTCGTCAGCCCGGCGTCGTGACTGCCGCGCTCAATTACTACCGTCACACGATGAACCCAACGAACCGTGACCCTGCCTTGGCCTCGCTTCAGGAGAAGGTGACAACTACACCCACACCCGTTCCCGCCTTGGCATTCCACGGTACCAAAGACCGCCCCGGCCGTCTTGAAGCGTTTGAGCGGATGGATCAGTTCTTCGCCGCGGGGCTGGAAAAAGTCATTCTCTCAGGGACGGGTCACTTCCTTCATCTAGAGCGACCAGCGGAGGTGAATGCAAAGATTGTGGAGTTTCTAAAAGCGTAGAAAGGATCATCATTATTCTTAACCCCTTTCCCTGGCGATATCCTTACCGTATCCTCTTTCCGCGAAGGAATACTTTATGGCTCGTGTCGAAATTGGCCGATATCTTGTCACCGATACTCGGGTGTGCAGGGGGCGGTTGGTCTTCAAAGGTACCCGTGTGTTGGTTTCTGACGCCTTGGAACTATTGAAAGCGGGATTTGATCCCGAAAAGATCTCTCAGGAGTATCGCGGGCTGGTAACTCCCGAGGCAGTACGTGAAGCAATAGCCCTCAGTAGCAAAGGCATCGTGCGTGAGGTGCTGCCGAAAACGAAAACCGCGGCGTGATCCTACTCGACCACAACATCCCGGAACATCAAGTCGAGATATTGCGGCGCGCACGGTTGCATCCGCGGCAGATCGGCCACGAGGTAGGCCGGCCCGAATGGCAAGATCTAGAAGAAATCCTTCGCTATCTGCATCGCCAGAAGCTTACGACTTTCATCACCCGTGATGAAGGATTCTTTCGTCGCCGACTTTGTCACAACAACTACTGTATCGTCGTGGTGAGCGGTCCGGTGGTCGAGACAGCAGTGTATGTCCGGCGATTCCTGCGACATCCGACATTCCGCGCCAAACAGCGAAGGATTGGTAAGGTGGTCCGTCTGTTGCCGACGAAGATTGTATGGTGGGAGGTTGGCATGGAGTCCCAACAACGTCTGTCGTGGGAGTTTCATCCAAGGAGGAAAGGAAAAATTTGGCTAAAGGCTGACCGCTCTGAAAGCTGATCGCTGAAAGAGGACGTAAAACGTAAAGCGTAAAACGTAAGAGGACTTCTTTCTTTACTCAGCACTCAGCACTCATCGCTTTGCACTCATTAAAGCCCCGCCTTCCGCAGGGCAGCCAGATGGCGCTCTAATACCGCTGGATCTTTGATAGGAGCCCTCTGCTTGTGGACCTCTAGCGAGAATTTGGGATTAAGCCGCAGGACTTCGGCCGCCTCGGCTTGGGCCTCTGCCTCTTTGCCCAGTTCACTATAAACAGCCGCCAGGGTCAGATGGCCGCCCAGATGCTTGGGGTATTGGCTGAGCAATTGCCGCAGGAGCGCCAGGGCCTCTTCGTAGCGCCCGATCAAGTAATAAACAGAACCTAAGTGATAGAAGTACCAGTCCGTCGGAGTACCAGAAGAGAGGCCGAGCTGCAGCGTTTGCTCCACCGCCTTCAGCGCTTCCTCTGCCCTGCCCACATGACTCAGTACGAAAGCGAGATGCGCGTGAACACCACTCTTCCAGTAGGTGGGATCGATGGCGCCAGCTCGCTCCACTTCGGCGAGGGCTTTTTCATACTGTTTTTGCCACAGATACACATAGCTCAAGGCCAGGTGCGTCCAGGCTGCAGAATCATTCAAGGCAACGGCCCGTTGCGCCGCCGCTAACGCCTGCGCCAACGTGTGGGGGTCATCGGTGAATTGAAAGGCCCACTGCAGACAGGAGGTGCCAGCCACACCCGTGTGAGCGCCCACAAAATTGGGGTTGCGGCTAAGGGCTTGCTTAAAGGTGGTGATTGCCTCGGCATACCGTCCTGTCAGGCGATAGGCCAGCCCCAAGGTGCCTAAGTACATGACCGGATACCGGGGGTTGAGGCGCATCGCCTGCTCCACCAACCGTACGGCCTCCTCCGGCCTGCTGACCATGTTCAGGACATCAGCAAGCTGTGCATAACTGCCTGCAGCATTGGGATCGAGGGCGATGGCTTGCTCGCTTTCGGCAATCGCCTGGTCAGGTTGCTGCTTATATACATAGACCCCGCTCAAGAGCGAATGAGCCAGGGGCAGGGAGCCATCCAGGGCAAGAGCCTTTTGCGCTAGTTCACCTGCTTGCTCCAGGATTTGGGGGTCCGTACTCCATTGCATGCCCCACTCTATATGATAGGTCCAACCCAGCATCACGTACGCCAGCGCATACTGCGGGTCCAGCGCAAGAGCTTTCTCAAACATCTGCCGCGCCTGGGCATTCGCCTCTTTTGTGAAGCGGAAATAGGACTCCAGCCCACGCAAGAGATGGTCGTAGGCTTCCAGGTTGTCGGTGGTTTTGCGCACCAGGATTCCTTGCTCCCGCAAGGTGAGCTGCAGCCTCAGCGTCGTCACGATCTTCCGTACGATCTCATCCTGCAGGGCAAAGATATCTTTCAGCGGGCGATCATAGCGCTCTGACCACAGGTGCCCGCCTGTAGCCGTATCGACCAACTGCGCCACAATTCGCACTTGATCTGCTGCCTTTTGCACACTGCCTTCCAGCACGTAGCGCACCCCCAACTCGCGTCCCACCTCTTGGACATTCGCGGCCTTGCCCTTGTAGGTAAAAGCAGTGTTGCGAGCGATAACGAACAGGCCGGAGATACGGGAGAGGTCGGCAGTGAGCACTTCGGTGATGCCGTTGCTGAAGTAGTCCTGCTCGGGATCTTTGCTCATGTTGTCGAAGGGCAGGACGACGATAGAAGGCTTGTCGGGCAACGGCAACGACGGAGGCTGCGTCTCCTGAGTGACGAGTGATGAGTGATGAGTGATGAGTGGCGGAAGAGAGGGGTACAGAAGGATGACGATCCCTCCGAGCAGGAGCACGCTCACGAACACGAGCACGAGTCGCAGGAGAAGGGCGGTGCCCACCCTACGGTTCTTTGGACTTCGGACGCCGGACACCGGACTTCCTGCCTTTCCGGCGGCCCCCTCACCCTGGCTCTCTGGTGGCGCAGCCATCCTGGCTGCGAGCAGGCTGGAAGCCTGCTCCACCGGGGGAGAGGGAATCTCCATCATCACGCGATATACTCGCACCGGCTCGGCAATGTTCTTGACCACCTGCTCGCCCAAGTCCTCATAACGCAGCGCCAGCTTGTTCCTGACTTGGTCATAGACTGTGCCCGAGATACAAATCCCGCCCGCGTCGGCTAACGCTTGCAACCGGGCGGTGATGTTGACTCCATCGCCGTAGATCTGCTCGCCATCAACCATTACATCCCCCAGGTTGATGCCGATGCGAAACTCCATGCGGCGATGGGCTGGAAGGTCGGTATTCCGCGCTTTGAGCTGTTGCTGGATCTCAACCGCGCAGCGCGTGGCATCCACTACACTGGCAAACTCCGCCAATACGCTATCACCCGCCGTTCCCACGATGCGTCCACGGTGCTGGTGAATGAGATTATCCGTCACCCCGCGATAGGCATGCAAAGTGCGCAGTGTGGCTTCTTCGTCCTCGCCCATGAGGCGACTGAAGCCTTGCACGTCAGCGCTGAGAATCGTGGTGAGCTTGCGCTCAATGCTCGCTGAAGTCGGGCGTGTGGAGTGGGTATCGTTGCCCATTGGCGACGATTATCCTGCGGATTCTCTGGGGCTGTCAAGATGAAGCGAACTTTTACCTCCTTGTGACAGGTCAACACTCAATAATCTGTACTTCTGGCCATCGCTTGAGATATTGCTTTTCTGCAATCCGCTGACGGTAAGTTTCTCTGCTCACTCGGCGGGGATTTGTGCGGACAGTCATTCCTTAATGTAATCGGCGTAGGCGAGCACGTACTCAGACGACGGCGGAATCTGCCTCACGACATCTAGCAGGGTTCCACTCGGGTCACGGAGTAGAAAGTGACGTTGGCCCCAGGGTTCATCCTGAAGATCTATGATGATTTCGCACCCGGTTTCTCGTAACCTCTGGTAGAGTGCATCGACATCATCAACTTCAATAGTCATGAGCATCCCTTGGCCATTAAACGCCGAGCGAAGAGGCCAGGGTTGGGCATTGAGATCAGGGCTCATGAAGGCAAGTTCTAGTGGCACTCCGCCATCGACACGGAGGGCCTGTAAATGGACGTACCATTCTGCTTCGAAGACGAGGCGGAAACCGAGGTAACGGACATAGAAATCCTTGGCCGCTGTCAATGCAGGGGTGATGATCACCGGGAACAGACTTCTGTGCCGCATAGAAACCTCCTCCTTCCGGTTCTCACGGTTTATAAAAGGGAAAGAAAAGTGAAAGCGAATATATAGCGAAAGTCAAACTTAAGCAAGACCTCACTTTTCGCTAGGTGGGTGAATGATGCAGGTCTGTGTCCGAGCTTCGACTATGAGAAGGAGGGAGCGACCTCAATATTTTGTGGCCCGAGGAACCTCCTCCTTGGGCATGGTTGCTTCTAGCAGAGTGCTGAAAAGTAGTGTTCGTGCTTCGACACGCTCAGCACGAACGGAAAACTATCAATGATTTCAAGAGCAACCCCGTTCGCCCTGAGCCTGTCGAAAGGTGACCGGCGGGTTTTTCCGCAGCCTTCTAGGTCTTGTTGAGAGGGGCGCAAAGTTCTAGACCGTGGCCATCAGGATCGGAGAAATAAACGGATTTGGCCGGCATCCACGCGTAGAACACTGGGCCCTCCACGTCTATCCCTTGCTCCTGGAGTGCCGCTGCTGCTCGCTCTATGTCGGCTTCGTCAACTGTAAAGGCGAGGTGTTGGGGCGGCCAGGGTCCTTGGTCTTCCTGCAACACGATCATCCCTGCCTGGCCACCGGCCCGCAGGAATAACCAGTGCCTGCTCTCATCGCGCGCGCCGACTTCGAGCCCGAGGACTGTCCGATAGAACGCCTCCGCTCTGGACAGATCCTTCACGCGAATCGCAACCTCGTAGAGACCGCGAATAGATATCATAACATCCTTCCTTTCCGTGCGATCGCCAGTAGAATTTGTAAACCTCTTTCTTCTTTAGCAAAAGAGGACCTCTGGCACGAGCCAATGATCGGAGGCATACTGTTGTCTATCGCTCTCCGTTCACGAGGAAGACCTATGGCTACCAGAGAACAAGAAAGGGCGCACAGCGCGCGGGCATGGCGCAAGCAGGTGGCGCCTGAGGTACTCGTCGTCGATGGTGATGGCCACGTGCTGGAGACTGAAGAGACCTTTGAGAAGTACATAGCTCCAGAGTTCAAAGCGCAGTGTCCACGGTTGGTTAAACCTTATGCCAACTCGGACACTTTTTTCCTCATCGACGGGGTGCTCATCCCCGATTCCCTCTGGCTCTTGAGAGGGACGTACCCTCTCGGGTATGGAGCACTGGCTTTCCGCTATGCTGGCCGCGGTGAGGAAGCCTCGCATGAACCAGGGCGGGTCGAGGCGAGTGGCTTAGGTATCGATACGCGGCTGCGGGACATGGAAATTGAGGGTCGCGACATTGATGTACTCTTCCCCAGTATCCTGCTGGGTGGTTCTGGTTCCAATCAGTATCGGAACCTCCCACTGGTCAGCGCTGTGTGCCGGGCCTATAACAGCTGGTTAGCAGACTACTGCCGCACTGCGCCGGAACGCCTCAAAAGGGTGGCAGTGACTTGCCTGCATGACATCGAGGCGGCTATCCGTGAGGTGAATCGCTGTGTGACTGAGTTAGGCTGTGTTGCGGCAATGATCGCCCCTGCCAATCCCAATGAGAAAACGTTAGACGATCCCTATTTTTATCCCCTTTACGAGGAGTGCCAACGGCTCGACATCCCTATCTGCCTCCATATCTCTCTCCAGCGTCACCCGGACAATCTGCAGCGGATTGTCCACCGAGACTTTAGTCTGACCTTTGCTCTGGTCTCGATGCCTCATATGATCGCCCTCGGGCAGCTCATTTTTGGCGGTGTCCTTGATCGCTTCCCCAAGCTGCGTTGGGCATTTCTGGAGTCTGGGGTGGGATGGGTTCCCTATTTCGTCGAACGCTTTGATGAAAAGTACAAGCCGATGTTGGAGATCTTTGGCAAGTCAGGGAAGACCCTAGAGAAATTGCCGAGCGAGTACGCACGCAGCGCGCAGCTCTTCTTCTCGTGTGACCCGGATGAGGCAGCGCTGCCCTTCGCCGTCGAATTCCTAGGTGAGGACCGGATTATCTATGCGTCTGACTACCCGCATCACGATGCGAAGTTTCCCAACTCGGTACGAATGATCTGGGAGCATCCCAAGCTGTCCGAGTCGGCGAAGAAGAAAATTCTGGGAGAAAATGCCGTACGTTTGTACAAGTTGCCTGTACAACTTGAGCGGTAAAGGGCTGTTTTGATTCTGATTGACACGGTGTCGACAGTTGCCCTGTCATCCTGAGCGCAGCGAAGGATCTGTATTGTTTCCGGGAGATTCTTCGCTTTCGGCTCAGAATGACAATGCTGAGCGGTCGCGTCGTAAAGTGTACCAATGTCATATGGTTCGATTTAGGTCACGAACCAAGCCGGGCGATCACTTTGACTTCAACCAATCCACCTGGGAGTGCTAATTCGGTGATGCCGATTGCCGTCCACGCCGGGTACGGCGCCTGCATGTACCGATCCTTCACCTTCATAAAAGTGGGCAAGTGAGTTTGGAGACCAACGTGAAAGGTCGTCATCTCAATCACGTCACTGAAAGAGACCCCCGCGGTGGTCAGCACCGACTTCAGCATCTCGAAGGCTTGGGTGAACTGTGTCTCCGGGTCTGCCGGCGGTTTCCCGTCAGAGCCGACGCCAATCACTCCCGAACAGTAAAGTCGGTTCCCGTCTTTCACCGCCGGTGCGAAATGAAACCGGTCATAATAATTCTCCATGCCTTTGGGAATCACAACAGCTTTCGGGTCCATACCAAGTTCCTCCTCTCAAAAGATTTTCTTTGGTTCTTTCTTGCCCGGCGCCGCTTCGAAGCTCAGCAGAGGCTCAACGACCGTTCACTTCCGCGGCTTCCGATCGGCTGGGTACCAGCCTCCGGGCTCATATTCCAGCTCGTAGTATTGCTTGAACTCGGCCACGTGATTCAGCATCTCTGTAAGCGGCCGCTCCATACCTTTGAGGCCTTCTTGCCACACTTTCTTCTCGATCGTGCCCAGCACCATATACTCGTTCCCAATCATTTCTGGCGCAAGCTGGCTGAAGCTATAGGCCAGCTGCGTTTCTAACTCGTCTTGATGCGCCATAATCAGCTCGCAGCGGGAACAATACCGACACGTCTTACCAAGCGCCATTGGTCCCCACTTATCGATGTGGATGAGGAGAGCGAACTTGCGAAGGTGGGTCAGCTTCTGACACTTGGGACACTGGCTAAGGCGCACCTCCGCATAGGGGTTGAGCATGAAGGAATAGCGCGGGGGCAAATTGCCAATTCTTGCGTTTGCCATAGTTTTAGCTCCTACGCGAGCTGAGCGTGCAACCCCGACGGGTGATATTTAGTCCGCGATCAGGAGACGTAAGAAGAGAAGGCTAGTCAAGCTAAGAATAAAGAACAATAACATCCCGCTCATCAAAGCAAGAGGCTGTAACAGCAGGGCACTGACAGGCCGACGGCGCTCCACCACGAGCAGCCACAGGCTAAAAATCCACAGAATGGTGAAAGTGAGCGCGACGACCTGCACGCTCGATTCTCCTCGCCTGCCTGTGGGCAGGAAAAAAGCCTAGCGGTGACGGAAAGTAATACGCCCGCGGGTAAGATCATAGGGAGAAAGCTCAACCGTGACTGTATCCCCGGGTAGAATTTTTATATAAAATTTCCGCATCTTCCCTGAGGCGTGGGCCAGCACGACCACCTTGTTCTCTAACTGGACGCGGAACATGGCGTTGGGCAACGTTTCCAGGACAGTCCCAGTGACTTCGATTCCTTCTTTTGCCATTAGTGTCCTTTTTCGTAGCTGATCCATTTTCTGAGGTCAAGGGTGAATTGGACTGGTATACGCGTTGCATTTTCCCTGGTTTCATAATATATGGTTCTGCCAAAGCAGGATGGACCGTGAAGATTCCCGTCGATGATATCAAGACTTTCCCGAGCGAAATCCATTTCACCGAGGAAGTCGACGAGCTCAACCGCCTGTTGGCCGAGGATAGTGACGCAGAATACCGTCTGACCGTTCCCCTGCAAGTCAACGTGACCCATTTGCGCTCTGGGGAAGAGCTGCTGTTCAGCGGCACTATACGGGGTGAATTGATTGGCCAGTGTGCCCGCTGCCTGGAAGAATATCCACTCACACTTGAGCGTGAGTTCTCGGTGATCCTCTCTCCCCAGCGTGCGCTTGGTCGTGAGCGAGAGTTGAGCCACGAAGAGCTGTCTGCCAGTTTCTATAGTGGAGATATGATTGACCTCTCGGCGTTGATGCGGGAAGAAACCCTCCTGGCTCTGCCAAGCCGCCCCCTGTGTCGTGAAGAATGTCGTGGACTCTGTGCTCAGTGTGGAACCAACCTCAACTTGGAGACTTGCTCATGCCAACCGGCATGGCGGGATCCGCGTCTGGCGATCCTCTCTACCCTTAGGGTTTCCTCCCCCCGGGTGGTGAAGTAGAATCACAGCTTCCTATTCACTGCAGTTTTACCGATTTTCAGTTAGTAGGGTAAAAATCATGGGTCTTCCTAAACGAAAAACCTCAAAGTCAAAACGTAATCAGCGTCGCTCGCATGACGCGTTGACTCCGCCACAGTGGCTCTCCTGTTCTCAGTGTGGAGAACCAGTCTTGCCTCACCGCATCTGTGCCGCCTGTGGTTATTATCGTGGCCGGCAAGTTCTCACGGTCACAGAGGAGGAATAACCACGCACAGAACCATCTCCGCGTTCGGTTTCTCTGAGTCTCTCCGCTCTTTCAGAGTCTTTGCGGCGCGAATCTGTGCACTCTGCCATGTATATCGCGGTTGATGCTATGGGCGGAGATTACGCCCCCGGCGCAGTGGTCGAGGGTGCGTTCCAGGCTGCCCAGGAGTATGGAATATCCGTCCTCTTAGTTGGTGACCAAGATGCCATCCGGCAGGAGCTGCATCGTATTGGCGGAAGCGAGTCTTCCCTGGTAACAATCCGCCATGCCACCGAGACGATTGAGATGGGTGAGTCCCCGGTTGCTGCTCTCAGACGCAAGCCCGATTCATCGCTGCAGGTTGCCTTTCAGCAGGTCAAAGCTGGTGAGGCTGGTGCTGTGGTCAGCGCCGGCAACACTGGTGCGGTGCTGGCACTTGCCGTGACCAGCCTGGGAAATCTCGCAGGGGTCGATCGTCCGGCGATTGTCACGGCACTCCCCACCCAGCAGGGAGGGCGCGCATACTTGCTTGATGCCGGCGCCAATGTGGAGTGTAAACCGCTCCATCTCGTGCAATTCGCAGTGATGGGAGAGGTGTATGCGCGACTCATACGTGGAATCCCTTCTCCGCGTGTGGGGGTGCTCAGTAACGGGGAGGAAGATTCGAAGGGTACCGATACTACCCGGGCTGCGCACGAGATGCTCAGAAAGTCCTCTCTCAATTATATTGGTTATGTTGAAGGCCGTGACTTGAATACCGGCAAGGTGGATGTGATTGTGACGGACGGGTTCACCGGGAACGTTGCCCTGAAGACTATGGAAGGATTCTCCGATTTCCTGCAAGGGCAGCTGCGCGGTTTGTTTACAGCCAATTGGCGCACGAAGCTCGCGTATCTGCTGCTGCGTCGCGCTCTGGTTGCTCTGCGGGCAAATCTAGATCCTTCTGAAATAGGAGGCGCACCACTGCTGGGCACCGACGGTATCGCAATCATTGCTCATGGGGCGTCTACCCCTAAAGCGATCAAGAATGCGGTTCGTACGGCTGATGAGGCTGTGCGGCTTGATATTAACCACCAGATCATTGATAGCCTCCGCGCCTTACCGGAGACCGCTCTCCTGCCAGCTGAGTTGAAACGTGGTCGCCGGTTCTGGACACAAATCAGAGACCGCTTTCGCCATACCCGCGAAACTCATGACCTGCAGTCTCCGGGACCAGCAGAGGAGGAGAAAAAAGAATGAGCCGCACGTTGGCTTTTCTGTTTCCTGGGCAAGGCGCCCAGAGTGCGGGCATGGGCAAGGCCTTGGCACAGCAATTCCCGGTTGCCGCCCAAGTTTTTGCT
>CAZAYE010000012.1:0-15947 GCA_964489255.1 uncultured Enterobacteriaceae bacterium | reverse complement strand
CTGCGGCAGCGGCAGCTCCAACGAGCCCAATCGCCACCGCGGCATCTGCGCCGTGGCCGAACCCGTCATTCCCGCTGATTTCCTCCAGCGCATCAAGCACCAGTGCCGCGGTCCACGAACCCAGGGGAACATCGGTGAGCACCGAATGCAACGGATGGCCAAGCCACACACCATGAAGAAAGTCCTTAAGCGATTGTCCACCACTTGGCAATAGTGCGCGGGCGATAGCAGGCTGAAGTTTCTCGCTGAGCTGGTCCAACCAGTCTTGCTGGCTGATCACCTCGAGCATTGTCTCTGTCGCCATATCATCTCCTCTGTGGTGCGTTCTGCTGATAGCGCCGTACTGCAAGTGAGCAGGAGAGGTACCGCTCCATCCCACTCACTAAACAGTCTCGATGAGAATATCGGCTGCGGTCTGTGTCATCGGCTGCTCTTTTCTCACTCGAGACTCGCGTATGCAACCGTACTCAACAGGGCATTCTCGGCCGGGCGGGAGTCGAGCCGGGTATGTTGCATAAAGCAAGAATAAGACCACAGGAACTCTCCGTGTTCTGGCGCTAAGCTTGTAGGGTGGCTTGAGAGAGAAAAGGAACGAAACCGCACTCTGTTGGAGTGTTCTCATTTGCCAACAGCGCCAGGAATTTTTCTCTACTGATTCAGAAGCAAACCGATCAGTAGTCAAATAAAAGACGTTGGCTGTCTTGGTGTTGGGTTATGGCATTTCGTTTGCAAGAAAATGGCTACAAACAAAACTAGTCGAAAGGAGATTGGTCATGCGAGAAAACGAGACTGTACTAGCCGGAGTAACCTTTGCGTTCCTCCTGAGTCTTACTGTCCCCACCTTCGCCTACAGCGAAGAAGGCGTACTGATCAGAAACGACCAGAATGATCAGATAGTTACCATAGCCGAAGAACAGGCTGAAATCGCCAAAGAAGAGGCCGAGATCGCTCGCGAGGCCCTCACACTTGAAGAGAGAAAAGCAGCCTTAGCGGAGCGGAAAGCTTCGGCCGCAAAAAGAGAGGCGAGACTTTCCAAAATAGCTACCACCCGCACAGCGCAGCTGGAGCAGCAACTCGCCGAACTTCGTGCCCGAGAGACCGAGCGCGGCCTGGTGCTGACCCTTGGAGATGTACTGTTCGAGACCGATCAAGCAAAGCTCACGGCTGGTGCGATGCGAAAATTGTATCCGCTTGTGACCCTCCTGCAAGAGAATCCGCGGCGGAGCATTGTCATTGAAGGTCACACCGACAGCAGCGGCCCGGACTCCTATAACCTTGACCTTTCTCGGATGCGCGCGGAGGCGGTACGCGACTTCCTTATTTCAACTGGCATTAATCCAGAGCGCATAACTGCCCGGGGGTATGGGGAGGCGGCCCCAGTGGCATCAAACATGGATGAAGCTGGGCGCCGCGAGAATCGGCGGGTCGAAGTCGTGGTGATGCGGGAAGGTGAGCGGATAGCCGGAAGATAAGAGAACGGCGTATTTCTCTCCTGAATCTTTCTTGATACTGTCTGCGGCACAGGCTGGCGTCTGTGCCACTTTATTGCTTTGCCGCGAGCTGCCTTTCCGAAGGCCCCCACTACTGGGCCTCCACAGTCTGTGGTAATTGCTGTGGGTCAAAGAGGCTGGGCGGTTGTGTACTCTGATGAGAGTTTATTGGTCTTATTCTTGCTCTAGGAAGGCAAAAGAATTTCTTTTTAGCAAGGAGCATAGGAATGAGGCTTGGGAAACAACTCCTGAGGGAAGTGCACAAGCACCTAGCGGAGGAACAAGTTCATTATGAAGCGCATCGCTTCAGCGTACGCAGATTTCTCTCCTCGCGGCAGGATACAGACTCCTTCGTTGTTTGTGTCATACGGCACGACTGAATCGCAGACTCACTGCGGGAGATCGGTCAGCCGTTCACTGTGGATAGGAGATTGCGAAATTTCCTCCACCACCTGCGCCGTCTTCTCAGGTTCGGCAATGCGCGTTGCGATATCGGCTTGGGCAATAATGCCGATGAGGTGGCCGTTGTGGTCTACTATGGGTACACGCCGCACTTGATGCTCGGTCATAATCTCCAACACCCGTTGGATATCGTCCTCTGCCTGACAGGTCACTGGCTCGGGCGTCATGACTTCTTCGATAGCGGTCCCTTTGGGATGACGTCCTTCGGCTACGACTCTCACCGTGAGGTCACGATCAGTAACGATGCCAATCAGGTTGGTTGTCTGGAGATCTCTGACTACCGGCAACGACCCCACATCTTCTGTCACCATTAACTGTGCAACCACATCCACCGGGTCACTTGGCAAACAACAGATGGGGTTTTCGCTCATCACCTCGCGACACAACCGCGGCGCGGGTGATGCCTGCTCCTGGGGCCGCTCGGTGGCACTTTGCTGCTCACTTATTGATCTGTCCTCAGCCGAAGAGACTCCGGCGTGTCTCACGGCATCCCTCCGGCCTTTCCTCCTGTCTGGACGTTCACTGCCAGGCTGCAGCGCTGGTGCCCGTGCGCTCCCACGCACCTGTTTGACTCCCATAAATTTCTCTCCTTTGTGGCTTGCCGACGCCACAGGTCATCTGCACTTAACTTATAGTGAACCTCCGCTCTTTTCGCCGCCGGCTAGACCTCAGAAGGAGGTGAGACGGGCGGTGCTGGCTCAGCCGGAACAGGCGCAGGGGGTGAGGGCCGTTGGGGTTGAGCCGGTTCAGGCATTGGCGGAGGTGGCAGGCCGGGTTCAGCAGGATGGGGCTCAAGTGGATTGGCAAGCGGCCCTGGCTCAGACGGCGAGGGCACGAGTGGCTCAGGTTCAGGATTTACCGGAGGAGGGAGATCCGATGGCGGTGGTGAGGGCAGCGGGAGTTGCTGTTCGGCAGAAGAATCCGGAGGCGCAGCAAATGTTCCCCTCTCTTCTCCACAGACAAGGATTAATCCAATGACCAGGCTGGCCAATAGCGTATACATAGTTATTTCCTCCGTTACTGGACCAGAAGATGTGCAACACTTATGCCAGTGTCCTGGGACAGGAGGAGAAGACCTGCTTGAACGTGAGAAGTAGCCTCACGTCGAGAAACGAAGAGAAGCTCTGTGACTTCCTACTGCTTGTCGTTGAGATTGCGATAAAGCCCCACGACCCTTCCAAGGATGCGCGGCGTCGACGAATGGCGGAGCAGAGAAACAGGGGGATAGGCAGCGTTGGCGGCTTCTAAGAAGAGGGCCTTCCCCTTCCTCCGCAGCCGCTTGACGGTCGCTTCTTCTCCTAACAAGGCAATGACGATTTCTCCAGAGTTGGCGGTATCCTGCTGCCGAACGATCACATAGTCTCCATCTTCGATTCCAGCTCCAACCATGCTGTCACCCTGGACTCGCAAGGCAAAATGTTTTCCACCGCCAAGCAGTGTCTGGTCGAGACGAAGAGTGCCTTCTTGATTTTCCGCCGCTAATACGGGTTGCCCAGCCGCGACTCGCCCAAGGATAGGAAAAGTGCCCTCCGGGGGAACTACGTGATGCACGACCTCAATCGCACGTCGCTTGCCGGCGGGACGACGTATGTAGCCTTTCCGTTCAAGGGCTGTGAGATGATCTTTGACGCCTTGTAAGGAAGCAATCCGTAGCGCGTGAGCCAGTTCCTGCAACGTGGGAGCGTATCCCCGCGTGGCGAGCGAGTCTTCAATAATATGTAACAGTTGTTCCTGGCGCGGCGTGAGCGGAAGCAGACTCATGTGTATGTCTTTACTGTACGGATCTCCGCTATGTCAAGAGAAAAGTCGGAGCCAGCCGGCTCTGCCCTACTAGCCAGTGTATCTTGAATACTGTATATAAATACAGTCTTACAACGTTGTCAGGCGTGGTCTTTCGGCCATGTGACATGCCAGAAAAAAATGCGTTCCCTCTCGATCGTCAACTACAGCGGAGAAAAGCCTGAAAAATCGCACTCGCTCCTCACAGAGGAAGTTCAGGCTTTTTTCGAGCAGTATCTCTCTCCTGCTGTCCTTGAAGTGTTTCCAGACTGGCAGGGTATTTTACTGGCTTGTGATGAATTAGCAGTTTCTGTGTGGATTGTTCGCAGTATTCAAGACGGACGACAATTACATGCAGCTACGGGTCAGCCTGCTCTCCTGCTTACCGATCTCCTTGCGCAGAAAGGCCGGAATTTTGCAGAGGCATGGAAGGCACTTCAACCGTGTTTGATCGTTTCTCACGGAGAAAACCTAGAAGGAGGCCGGAAGTCGCATGAAGAAACTGCACGAAAGCGAACTGAGGGGCGCAGTTGAGCTGACGGCACGACAAGAACAAGCCATTCAAGCGCTTCTGACCGGTGCGAGTGTGGAAGCAGCGGCGAAGAGCACCCACATCGGCCGCACGACGCTCTATCGATGGCTCAACAACGCCACATTTCGCGCCGCTTATCACACGGCACGGGAGCGATCTCAAGCGTGGACCGTAGCTCGGCTACAGAATTTGACCGCGAAAGCCATCCAAGTTCTCGAACGGATTTTGGACGACGCCGAGGTACCCGCTTTGGCCAAAGTTGAAGCGGCCCGAGCCGTGCTCGGCTTTGCTCTGGCAGGCAAGGAACACACCAATCAGCGCGGTTCTCTTGGTGCCGTGAAATCCGATCTGAGCCTTACCGCGCTTCTAGAACCAACACTGCACGAAGGCAGAGTTACAGTCTTAGAACAAGCGGCCCACAAACAGCCAGCTCAGTCGTTTCACGGATCATGAGTCAATGCTGTTGCACGAGTTGGGATGTCGTCGCCAAAACCGTAGACGCCTGGTGGCAACAAGGGAGTCGGGGCGGCATCCCTCATCAAGGAACACTTGTATGCGCGCGACTACAACTATCCTCGCCGAAGTGCCCTATGAGATTTTCTTCTTGAGATCTTGGACGAGCGCATCGTACGAGGACCGATTAATGATACGGTTAAACTGCGTGCGGTAATTGCGCACCATACTCACGTTCTCGATTACCACATCGTAGATGCGCCATTCTCCTCCCACCCGGTGTAACTGATACTGAATCGGAATAATCTTGTCGAGAGCGGAATTGATGAACCGGGTATCAACCTCAGCAAAGTCGCCGTTAATACGCTGTTGGTCAAAAGCAAATTGCACATCGCTAGTATAGCGTGTAATCGTACTACTATAGGTTTTTTCGATCAGAGCTGTGAAGAGCCGGACGAATTCTCGTCGTTCTTCCTCTGTTCTGTCACGCCAGTGGGTACCAAGCGTACGTTGGGTAAGTTCCTGCAAGTCGAAGTATGGTTCAATGATCGCCCAGACTTGTTCGATCCGCTTCTGCTGCTGCGCTTCTCCCTGGTAAGAAGGATTTTCAAGCACGGCTGTCACCCGATCGACAGCTGAGCGGATCAGTTCCAAGGGAGAGATTGCCGCCCAGGCACTGGTATGCAGGGCAAGAAGTCCGACGGCAACGAGTGTCCAGAATTTCGTATGCTGGTTGTTGAGCATCCTGTTCTTCTTTCAAAGAATATTCTTTCGTCTCTCATGGCCTCTATAAAGAACGAAATAGCAGCAAGGAGTGTACCTTTCATGCTTGTCAATGAACTGGGCTGCACGCAAGGAAGCGGGAAAGCGCAGGAAGTCACCGCCGTAGGCTGTACGGCGGTGCTGTAGTGGACGGTTGGTGATCAGCAACTAGGCAGAGCGCTCAAGAGATTCATACTTTGCTTCCACACTTGTCTATCAAAGACAAAGCACGAGAGCGGCGGGCACAAACACTATCCCAGGCTGCCTCTTTGCTTACCAACCGAGAAAGATACTCCCGAGTGGATCTAGGAGCGAAGGCAAGGAAGAGTAGGCGCCAGGGGAGTAATAGTCGTAATATGAACGGTTCCCATACCCGTACGGATCATCATAGGAGGGGCGGCCATACCCATATCGGTCACCATATCTATATCGGTCACCATATCCATATCGGTCATAGGAGTAATAATCATCATAGGAGGGGCGGCCATAGCTATACCGGTCGTAATCGTAGTCACGCCATCCGTCCCTTAGACCTCTGTGGAGTGCCCGATGTTCCCGTTTGAGTTCACGGTGGAACCGCTTGTGCTCACGGCGAGAATGGGGCATCTGGTGGAAATCCTCGTGGAGCCGACCATAGTCGCGGTGGATCTCCCCATGCGCCCAGGGATCATGAGCAAAGGCGCCTGGCGTGAACATGAGAAGCCCCGCTAGGGGAAGTCCAGCGATGAGCGCTCTCTTCAGTGAGAGTTTCATAAAATCCTCCTCTTTCTAGAGCGTGTATCAACCTTTAATAAACACCTCCTCTATGCAAAAGTTGTGGGCTTCACAAAGGAACAGAACCGGTAAGGATAGGAAAGCACAAATACGCAGCCAGGCACTGTTACGCTCGTGCGGGACTTTCTTTTAGCGAGAACAACTGTAGGGTAAATGCTACACCTCTAGTGAAGAAACTCCTACACGGAACCCTTGGGTGCGAAAACGCTTTGTATTTCGCCTGCTTTTCCTTGGTGTAGCCTTTGCTATATTTCCTATCCTAGGCATGCGACCACTGACACCCCGGGAAAGTGACGTGGAGGATGACCGCGAGCGAATTCAGGTGGACGATCGCGTGGTGTTAATCGTAGAGAGCGACGCCAATCTTGCGCGAGCCCTTCTCGATATCATGCGTGAGGGAGGGGCGAAAGGAGTCGTTGCCTTGGGCGGTACGACCGCTCTCGCCTTGGCACGCCAATTCAAGCCCACGGCGATCACGCTGGACCTCCTCTTACCAGACCTTGATGGGTGGACGGTACTTGATCTCTTGAAGCGGGACCCAAACACCCAGCATATTCCGGTCCATATTATCACGGTCGTTGAAGACGAGGGTGAGCGTGGTATACAGCAAGGGGCAGCTTCGTATCTCGTCAAACCAGTGGGTAAGAAGGCACTGCAGAAGATCCTGGATACTCTTGAGACTTGGCCAGGTGCTGACGAGAGAACGTCGGAGCCGGAGGTGCTGACCCTATCCGAAGTACCTCCTGTCCAGTCAGATCCTCTGCTGATGGGCAAGAAAGTCTTGCTTGTGGACGATGATATTCGTAATCTCTTCGCCCTTACAAGCGCGTTGGAGTCGTATAACATGAAGGTACTATCCGCGGAGAGCGGAAACAGAGGCATTGAAATTTTACAGCACACACCCGGCATTGATGTCGTATTGATGGACATCATGATGCCCGGGCTTGATGGCTATCAAACGATACGCGCGATCCGGCAGTTCGAGGCATTTACGAAACTGCCAATTATCGCCGTCACCGCCAAAGCCATGAAGGGGGATCGGGAAAAGTGTCTGGAGGCTGGCGCCTCAGATTACATTCCCAAACCTGTCGAAATTGAACACCTGCTATCACGGCTCCGCAGGGCAGTATCGGTGAGCTAAAGACGAGTGGGAAGGAGGGTTCCCATGTCGGCTGCTGCTATGAAACAAATTGTTGAAGAATGTTCACATCCAGTGAATATTCTTCTCGTCGATGATAGTCCGACGAAGTTGTTGGCGTTGGAAAGCGTCCTGGTCGATCTCGGGCAGAACCTGGTGAAAGCCCGGTCTGGGGAAGAAGCGTTACGCGCGCTCTTGACCTACGACTTTGCCGTGATTCTGCTCGATGTCAACATGCCGGGCATGAATGGCTTCGAGCTCGCGAAAATGCTGCGCAGCCGCCTCCGGTCCAAGCACACACCCATCATTTTTATTTCCGCAGTCAACGCTTCGGAGATCTATGTGCGCGAGGGCTATGCGCTGGGCGCGGTGGATTACATCTATACGCCAGACCCCGAGGTGTTGCGCGCCAAGGTGAAGGTCTTCGTCGAACTCTTCCAGAAGACGGAGGAGATAGCACGCCAAGCCGCCGCCATTCGTCAACTCAACGCCGAACTGGAACAACGGGTCGCAGAGCGAACCGCCGCCTTGCAGCGCTCGAATGAGGAGCTGCAGCAGTTTGCCTACGTCGCCTCCCACGATCTCCAAGAGCCCCTGCGCACGATCGCCACTTATGTCAAGCTTCTGGCCCAACGCTACTACGACAAACTCGATGCCCAGGCAGAGGAGTTTATCGGCTTTGCCGTAGACGGCGCGGAGCGCATGCAGCAGCTCATTCAAGGCCTGCTGGCGTATTCCCGGATCGAGAGCAAAGAGCTGGCCTGTACCTCGACAGACTGCGAAACTGTGCTGACTTGCACCCTACGCGATTTGCAGCAGGCGATCACAGAGAGTGGCGCGGAAATCACCCACGATCCGCTGCCGACAATCGCAGCCGACGCAAAGCAACTTGGGCTCGTATTTCAAAACTTGCTCGGCAACGCCATCAAATTCCGCAGCACTGAGTGCCCCCGCATTCACGTCTCCGCTAGAAAAAATGGGCAGTATTGGTGCTTTGCGGTGCACGATAACGGTATTGGGCTCGATCCGAATCAGACCGAGCGTATCTTTCATATCTTCCAGCGGTTGCATACCCGCCAAGAATATCCAGGAACGGGTATCGGGCTGGCCATCTGCAAAAAGATTGTGGAGCGCCATGGCGGGCGCATCTGGGTTGAGTCAGCCCCGGGTCGGGGGGCAACCTTCTTTTTCACTATCAATGATCTTCTATGATCCATCGCAAGCAGGAGCACGAGGCATTTTACCCATTGGTCTATAACGCGGCTCGTGCCTCTTCCCGAGCGGTGCCCATCACTCCTGAGAGTTGCTGTGCATAGTAGGTTGACCATGCAGCGCGGCCTCCGCTTGCTGGCGCTCAGTACTCTCGTGAGGCAGCTCTCTGTTCGGCTGTGAGAGAGCAGCGGGACGAGCAACGCCCCGCTGCTCCATGGTGGTATACGCCTGCAGCAGCGTCCGTTCCGCTGCCTTGCGTCTGGTGAGGGCTTGACTAACGGTGCCACCGGCAAACGCGACGAAGACGAACGCCAACACATTGCTCATTAGGATCACCCGAAGCACGGTCTGCGCACTACGGTCTACGGCTATCCGCTGTTGTTGCAAGAGAGTAACCTCTTCGCTGCGCAGATCGTCAACGAGCAAGTGAATCTCTGCCATCAGTGCCCTTCCACGCCCGGACTGCATCATAGAGATGGCTACCTTAGGTCCTTTGGCCTGTCGCAGGTCTATTATGCTCTTGGCAAGGGTAAGTCGTTGCTTAATCAAGGATTCCAGGGTGGCGAGTTGCTCTTGGTAATGTGGGTTATCAGTCGTCAATTGCCGCAAATGTTGAAGGGTCGAGAGAATTGTCTGTCTGGCCGTGTGATACGGTGCCAAAAACAGCTCGTCACCGGTCAAGAGGTACCCTCGCTCAACCTCCGCATCTTGTGCCTGGGCCAGCAGGCTTTCCAGCGTTGCCAGTACCTCTCCCGTGTGCGCAACCGAGCGACTCGTCTCCATCAGCACGAGGATATTGCGATACGCCACAACGCTTAGGAAGAGCAGGAGCAACAAAGCCAGGCTGAATCCCAGAATAATCCTTTTGCCAAGCGATAATCGCCTCATAGGAGACTTCCTCACGCGACCGCGCACAGTGTGCAGCGTCATCAGAAGATACCCTAGACTTTGATGAACAAGTTACAAGAAATGTGCCAACCAGACTCAAGAGAAAGGCTCTGTGGGCATCACAAGGATCGCCCTTACACAATGGCCTTCGGGCTTGTGAGGAAGGAATAGTTGTGACTCCCAACTGGTCTATGTCATGCCGCCCAACAGGTACTTGGCGCTGGCGCAAGGGATGTTTCACCTCGCGCCGCGCAGCGAGATCCTAAAGTTTCTCCACAAGTCTCATAGCCTCATCTGGAAGGGAAATCCCCCCTTCCCCTCGTGAAAAGGGGGAGAAGCGCGCAGCGCGGGGGATTTTTTCTGCACGGCAAACCATGCGACAGGCGTTATTGCAGAGGTGTAGATACGAATGGCGAGATCTCCGGACCATATATGCCCATCGGTCATTTCCTGCGCGCCCTCGCCCGGGATTAGCAAAGCATGGCGCTACCTTCCGGCGAAGCCGAAGCTGAGAATCCGGACAACTGCAGTCCACACCCTCGTCTTTCCTTTCCTCGAGGTCTGCGCTTGCACTGCATCTGGTTTGAGTCTGTACAGCGGATCGTATACGAGTTTCACCTTCTTCCTTACCATGGTATCCCTCCACTTTCGAGATTTGACGCCCTGAAGTAAGTAAAAACTCACTGGCGGTACACAGTCATGGTGAATTTCACATTATCGCGCACCGCTTTCTATGCAATAGAGCATATTCACAGTTTTGACAATGAGCATCAATAACAGAAAGTGAGTATATTGCCTACAGAACTTTGCTTGCCAGTGAACACTGTTTTCCACAAAGAGCGGCGTATAGAACAAAAATCAATTAAGGAGGGATGGGGGGAGGAAACAATCCTCCCCCCGGGGGGAAGGGGAGTGGAATATCGAACATTTTTTATCGTATGGCATCACTTTCTCTATGCAATAGAGGGAGAAAAATTTTTTTAGCGTGTAGTCTAAGCGCACTGAGCTGTATTCCCGGAATAACCGAGATCATCCGTAGTAGGATTCCTAGCTCTTGACACTATCTTTTCGTTCGCTCTCGTGGGGTTAAGGGTCTTTCTAAGGTTTTACAGAATAGAGTGTAGAGACTCTCTCATCATTGGTGAGTATGCATGTTCTGGACATGTTCCTCACTCTCCATGTCTTCTTCCAGTCCATTCACTTCCTGCATTAACGCGAGTTCCTGGGTAGTGAGCTGAGGCAAATGACGAATGAAGAGAACGAGCTTCCAGTTCTCTTCATCGCCGCCACCCCAGCCCGGCATACCGGTGAAGCGGATCCCATTTTTTATAATATAAAAAATTTCTCCATCAGAGAGATTCTGTGTGCTCTCGTCCCGTAAGTTAGACAGTCTTAGAAAGGCCAGCCGTAGTATCTCCCACCCCGGTAGTAGTAATCCCTGTAGTAAGGACTTCCATACCCATAACGGTCCCGCTCATGGTAATCCTCGTGGAGGCCCTCCAGGTTTTCGTGGAGTCGGCGGTGCTCTGCAGGCGTATGCGGGTGCTCGTGAAATTGCTCGTGCAACGCACTGAGTCTACTATGAAATCGCTCATGGGGGGCGCATCCGCTGATGACCAGCGCTCCAGCGAGGGACAGCGAAACCAGAGTCACAATGTATTGTGAAGTACGCATATCCGCCTCTCGAAGTGATTATTGTTTTCAACCTCTGTAGAGCACGGTGCTGTTCATCGCCTGCGGGATACATCCACCGGTAGCAATGTCATGCGCAATGCGGGCAATATGGGCGTCTAAAGGCTGTTCATCGTCGTTCCAGATATAGGGGCGATGCGCCGAAGGTGGGCGTCCGACGACTGTACGCACCGCTTCATACAACTGCACGGTTGCTGGTGACAAACATGACCGTGCGTCGTACTGTCCAGTCACTGCGTAGGCTCGCAGGTCCACAGCCTGAACACCAAACATCAGCGCAATGGCCATATATTGCTGAAAGGTTTCGACCGCCTGGCGTGCGAGGTTAGCTGAGCCGAATCCCTGGCTGTTAATATTCTGATTAAATTGTTCGGCATGCGTTGGGAAACGATCAACGAGTGAGTTTCCGAAGAAGGTCAAGAGTGGCATGATCGAGTTGCCAGCTAACTGCAAGCCCTTCAGACCCATATTCACTTTTCGTGCAGGATTGCCAACCAGAGACGGCGGGAGTCCACCGTTGAATTCCGGCGCGACCAAGAGAGCGATTTGTACGTCGAGATGTTTGGCCAGCAGACCGATGTAGTAGCGCAAGTGATCCATAGCCACGCCGACATACTGACCGAGAAAGTTCCCGCAGTGATAACTCACCTGATGCTCCCCATCGATCAGGGGATTATCAGTCGCCGAATTCATTTCGACCTCAATCTGCTGCGCAATCTGTGTCAGGCCATCCACGATTGGCCCCATATACTGAGGTAAGCAGCGCAGGGAGTACCGATCCTGAACCAGACCCTGCCTCTGGTAATCGTGTTGGCCGTCCCACCCAGAGCGAATCACCTGGGAGCCCGCGAGGAGGTTCGCCATCGTGGTAGCAGTCCACACCTGACCAGGATGCGGTTTGTGGGCATGGATGAACGGGTGAAACGATTGGTTCGTGCCGCTCAACGCTTGAATTGCGAGCGCGTGCGCCCCCAAGGCAAGTGCCAAGAGCACCTGCGCGTCGTATACACAATTGGCAGCAATACCAGTCATCATTGCCGTCCCATTGACCATCGCCAGCCCTTCCTTCGGGTGCAAACGCAGCCGTGGCAGCCCAAGCCGTTCGAGCGCTGTGAGGGCATCAAGTTCCTCGCCGTTGAAGTCTACGGTAAAACATCGATCCAAACCGATGAGGGCTCCAGTGATGCTGGCCAAGGGCACCAAATCTCCACTGGCTCCGATAGAGCCGAACTCCTGCACGTGTGGGGTAACCCCAGCATTGAGGAAGGTTTCGATCCGCCGGATGAGTTCGAGCCGGACGCCAGAGGCGCCGTGTAGGTGGGAATTTGCGCGGATCAGCAGTGCGGCACGCACATCGGGTCTGGGCAATCTTCGGCCTGCACCCGATCTCAGGAACCAAAGGAGATTGTTCTGGAGCTCTGTCGCGTCCTCAGGCGAAATGAGAACGTTGGCCATGCCACCAAAGCCGCTAGTCACGCCATAGATGAGCTCGCCAGTGTCAACGGCCTCAGCAATGTAGTCGCATGACGCGCGGATTCGAGAGAGAACTTCAGCGTTATTGGTGAGACGGACTGGGGTGCCGTGGCGCGCCACACGTATGACGTCGGCAATCGTAAGACCCTGGCCACATAGGGTTACCGTTTGGTCAATTGAGCCATCGAGAAAGGGGGGAAGAAAATCGGGGTGAGAAGCACCGACACTCATGCTCGTATCCTCTCAAACGGATACAGCAACTCCAGTGCCACCAATGCGCTCATAAGGACCCATGCAACTGCAAACTGCTCTAGTGTTCCGTCAGCATGAAAACTTGATGAATCGCTAGCTCTTGCCTCATTCCCGCGCAAGCGGGAATCCAGTCAACCATGAGCGAGGGGCTCCAAGAGCACTGGCTGCCTGCCTGGTAGTAACGGCGCTGGTATGCACCGGCTGCGCAACCGTTCGCTATGAACAACGCCCCTTCTTCCTGCAAGAGCAGGGGTTGGCAACCCATGGCCGGAAGACTTGGTTCGACCATGTGGTGGAATTCGATCCGCGGCGACCGCTTATGAGCTGCTCGCTCGCGTGGCCTGACGAGGGGTGTTCTGCTCTTTTTCCATCACTTGCGGTTGCGCGGGCGAGGAGTTTTCCCCCCACCAGTGACCAGTGACCGTATAGAGATCATACTGTTGGAATGGCTCTCCCCACACCGAGGAGAAGAGGACAACATTCCCGTCCCAGGAACTGGTGGCCTGGGGCTCCGCCCAATAGTCCTTCTTATTATTAGCCCGGACTTGATCGGAGTGGTGGTGTGCGATATGCCGCAGCTCGCCACTCCCATCGAGTTTGAGCCAGAAGACTTCGCGGGAGCAGGGATGCTGACCGTTATCGGGGGTCGTATACGTCGATACCAGTACCCAACCAGGCCGCGTACGTGAGGCGATCCCGCTGAAATGGGGAGTGAACCAGTTCCAGCCGAGATCGAGGAGTTTGGTCTTCTTCCCATCTGCGAGCCGTACCTGGACGAACGGGGATCCCTGAGGAGATCCGAGTTCCTTAATCTGTGCCCCGCTTGTCGCGTGATAGACGAGGACCTCGTTTCCCTCTGCATCGAAGGCAAAATCAGAGTGAGCCGTGTCACTAAACAGGGTCCGGATATAGGCGAAGGTATCGCGATCATAGAGCCGAGCGCCTTGGCCATCCTTCCACTGGACAACGATATATTTCCCGGAAGGACTCATACCGACCCAGTCGATTTTCCCAGCGTCTGGCCAAGTAGTAATGATTCGTTTTTCTACGAGATCAGCAATCACAATATCTGCGCTGGCGAACGAGCGATCGGCAAAACCAAGGAAGGCGTAGTATCGCCAGTCATCAGATGGGCGGCCTTCGCCGCGAGTGCTGATCGCATAGTACTGTGAGAAGGCCATGGGGGTCTCCTCGCGCCCGGAGTCCGTATGAAATACCCGGACCTCGTTACCTGAGCGATAGAGAAGCAGGTGGGGTGAGGTGCGATGCCACGATATTTCCGGATCGCCTCTTTGGAGGGTAATCTTATACAACAGCTTGCCGCTGGCCAGATCCCGGATTTGAAAGGTCCCACGATCGACCCCGCCGATGACGCGGAGCACCACGTTGGTGTTATCGGCGTTGAGCACCGGGAAGCGGGCATATTCATGGCGCAGTCCTAAAACAGGACTTGAGACAGCACCAAGCGCCATACTTGGATCTGTCACCCGCATAATGGTCGTACCGAAAGTGGAGTCAATGAAGGGAGTGCGGAGCGCTGGCCGGGCAAGCGCCTGAGCGCCAGGGCGCTGCGGAGCACTCATGGGCGCTCCTGCCTTAGCGTCCCGCGCTTCCCCAAGGAGAGTTGCGTTGTCTTTCTTGCTCTCGATCGGTGCACAGCCTGCGCTTACCAGTAGCAGCATGCCGGCAAAGATTTCTCTCAGGTGGCAGAATCCCGCGTCGTGTCTTACCATCGGTGTCTCCTTGTTCTTATAGATATCCGCACCCCACGGTGTCCTGTCTCCCGTGCGCCTGACCGTATTGAGCCCCTACCCACTCGGCGGCTTCTGGACCAACGTCGCGGTTCCTGTATCGGAGAGGCTCTTGCGAGCTGCGCTTGGCTCAGCACCCGTGGCCGTGATCATTCCTACTGCAAAGCGTGCCAGACTCATCCGACAGCGAGCGATGGGTCTCGGAATATTTCTCGTTGTTGATGTTTTCCTGTCTATAGGGGCACATTTCGCTGCTTAGTCACGGCAGTATCTGCACGAAGATACGAGCTATGTGTCTGGGTGAACCAGGACGTACAGTCACAGTGCAGACACAGTGCAGAGGAAACAGCTACAACTGGTATAGGGAAAACCTCCACCTGCAGCGGGCGCACCGGCACTTTGTAGCATGATGCCACTGGTGTGGTTGTCCTGTTTGGCACCCTTATTGCCGTCCCTAGTCACCGCACCACCGGCGAGGCTAAGGAGCCGGTGATCGACACCCGGCGTTCACTAGGAGAGGTCCGGGAAGCCGGCAGAAGGGAAAGAAAAGTTTTCAAGGTGGGAGGGGGTGAACCGGTGATGTTGGTGGTGAGTTGCAGGTCTAGACCGCTGCGCGCTCCTGGCGTACGCAACGTGATTCCTCCCCGGAGAGACGCCTCAACACCGTCTGCGCTCAGCTGCAGCTCGGAGATCTCTAACCGCCCTGCGGCCAGCGAGGCACGTAAATGGGCCTGAACCGTTTGCAGGGCGGGAATTGGGAAGCCGTTCATGGTCCCTGCTCGCACTACACCATCGGTGAGAGTCATCGTGAGAAGCCCTTGGAGAGAGTACAGGTCGGCAGGGTTCCCCAGGAAATCCCCGTTAGCGGTGATACTACCGATCACCCGACCCTGACCCCATGGAGCAGGCAGCGGCAACTGCTCAAGAGCAAGATGCCGCACCACGAATTGAGCACTCATCCCGCCGATCACTTGCCGCAGTGTTCCCCTGCAGGTCCCGTTATAGCCGTCAGCCTGAAAGGCAAGCGGCCAGGGCTGGCCACCGACTAAGAGACCCCATAGAGAGGGATGAAGAGTCAGGCGTGAGAGCTGGACCGCAGATCCTCCAAAGAGGGGTCCTTCAAGGGTCAGGCCGCGCAGGACACATCCGGCAAACCATCCACAATCGCCTTCCACGTACCGCACGCGCATACTTGATTCTTGGGGCACAGATATGACCAAGCGTTGCAGCAACACACTGGAAGGGAAGGTCAGTACCACAACTGTCTCTTATACACATCTGACGCTGCC
>CAZAYE010000011.1:0-16007 GCA_964489255.1 uncultured Enterobacteriaceae bacterium | reverse complement strand
GCCCTGGTTGGCGTTGAACTTAATTACGACTACTATGAGTGCGACAGTCATTTCTTTCTTCGAGGGCACAATTCAAGCTGTGGCAATTGCTGCTGCTTTCATGACCATGGTCGCCGCCCAGGGAGGGAACGCCGGTATTCAGACGCTCACCGTGATCGTCCGTGGCTTGGCCTTGGGGGAGGTGAGCCTTGCTCACACCAAAAGGGTGTTGATTAAAGAATTGCTCGTAGCTTTGGGCAACGGAATCGCCTTAGGTGCGGCAGCAGGTCTCGTAGCGTACTTTTGGAAGGGAGAACCGCTCTTGGGCGCTGTGCTCGCCCTCGCGCTCATGGTCAACCTCATTGTTGCAGCGTTTGTGGGCAGTATGATTCCTTTCACCTTGCGCTGGCTGAGAATTGATCCAGCGGTAGCCTCGAATGTGGTCGTGACTGCGTGTACAGATATCTGTGGGTTCCTCGCCTTTCTGGGAATTTTGACCTTCTTTTTACGTTTCTTCTGAAGGGAGGCGCCAATGAAGACCTTGTTGCTTTGGGCACTCGTCAGCGCTCCCCCTCTCTTCCATGCCCACGCCGCCGACCCCGTCCTCGCCTTGAACCCAGGAGTTACGCTAGAAACCTTTGAAGCCGACACACTGCGCGCTTTTCCTCAACGGTGGAATGCGCTCAACGATGCCCACGTGGCCCGGGAAATCTATTTGGTCGCCGAAGAAGACGGCAATCGTTTCCTGCGTGCGTTCTCCGAAAAACAGGGTATCCTGATCACTCTGTCGCACGCGTTCCAACCCAAGACGCTGCCGTTCTTACGCTGGCGTTGGCGTGTGACGCAGTTGCCGCCTGGGGGCGATGAGCGTGTTCACAAAACCAACGACTCCGCCGCTGGCGTGTACGTTATCTATGATAATCGGATCATGCCCCGGGCAGTCAAATATGTGTGGAGTACGACGCTGCCGGTTGGAACTCGGACCACCAACCCAAATTACTGGCGTGCCAAGACCGTCGTCCTCCGGACTGGGCCCGCGGAAGTAGGGCTGTGGCGACAAGAGATCGTGAACCTTTATCAAGATTACAAGGAACTGTTCGGGGCCGAACCGGGCGAGGTGCAAGGAATTGCGCTCATCACCAGCTCCGACTCCACGAGCAGCGTCGCAGCAGCAGACTATGATGACTTTGTCTTGCTGCGGGAAGAACCTTCACTCGTGCAGGACCTCACCGACACTCCCGTGGACTCGTTGCAGTAGTGGCGGCTGAAGTACTACAGGACAATCTGGTACCCGGCTGTTCTTTACTGATCCACAGAGAAGAAAGCACTCTCTGAAGACGCTGTTCTCCGGACCTCCGTTCTTCAGGCTGTACTGACCGCTCGCCCTCCTTAGGTGAGCCTTATGAGGTGTAGACCAAAACTACTGAGCACTGGCTTCCCTCTGCAGAAAAAGCGTGCCACAATGCAGCAAAACAACGGGGCGATGGGGTTCGCCACAGGAAACCGCCCGTACGGGCTGATGACCCCTACTTAGAATAGTCTCTGGGTAGGGGTTTTTTATTGCATGGATAAACATATGGAAGGCCAAGGAAAGCGCGTGACCATCTACATCGGTGAGACCGACCAGTGGCATCACCAATCGTTGTTCATGGCGATCCTGGAGTTCTTGCGCCGTGAGGGTTGTGCCGGAGCAACGGTCCAACGCGGCATCGCCGGTTTTGGCGCCAACAGCCGGATCAAAACCACCTCACTGCTGGACCTGTCCATCGACTTGCCGGTGATTGTGACCTGGATCGATCGGCCAGATCGAGTCGAGCGCGTACTCCCCCACTTGGCCCAGATGGTGCCAGCCGGCCTCATTACCGTCGAAGACATCCATGTCTACCAGTATTCCTCAACCCTGCGCGAAGGGCTGCCTGATGTGCGGGTCGAGGAGATCATGACCCACACGGTGACGACTGTCCATCCTGAAGCTCCTTTGGCCGAAGTCGTCGAGAAATTGCTCGACAAAGATTACACGGCACTCCCGGTTGTCGATGCCTCCGGCCGTGTCGTCGGTATCATCAGTGACACCGATTTGCTGGAGCGCGGCGACATGGAGGTGAGTCTCAGCCTCAAGAAAGCGGTGGATCCAGACCTGGCACGGGCGCTCATTGCCCGTCTCCGCCACGTGACAAAGACGGTCGCCCAGGTGATGACCCCAGAGCCGGTGACAATCGCGCCGCATGCCTCCCTGAGTGAAGCTGCCCGGCTGATGAGCAAAAAAAAGCTCAAGCGGTTGCCGGTGGTCGATGCCGACGGGCGACTGCTCGGCGTGCTCGGACGCCTCGATATCCTGACCGCCCTAGCTGCAGGCTACTTACCGCAAAAAGCTTCCCCAAGACCAACCAGCCTGCATCCAGTCAATCCACGGACCGTCGCTGAAGCCATGGACCTCTCCGTGCCCACCGTGTCACCACAGACCCTTCTCTCTGACGTGCTTGCGCTCCTGGCCAGCACTCGCATCAAACGGGTAGTAGTCGTCGATGCAGAGCAGCGCGTAGTCGGTATCATCTCGGATAGCGATCTCATCGCACGCATAAGTCCTGAGGCCCATCCCGGCGTTCTAGAACATCTAGTGAGCAAGTTTCCCTTCGGGGCACTGAGTGCTGAAGCACGCAGTCACCTGCAGAAAACGACGAGCAAGACTGCGGCCGACCTCATGACCCGGGAAGTGGTGACGCTCACGGCCGACAGCTCAATCGCTACGGCACTAGCGCTGTCCGCGGAAAAGCACATCAAGCGGTTTCCGGTAGTCGACGCGACAGGAAAACTGATGGGCATCGTTGGCCGCAGTGGGTTGCTCAGTGCGCTGGTCGGCGAGACTCCAGGGAGGGAAACGGAATGACGACAAGGAGGAACGGTACGGGTGGGGTATCTGGTGATTGGTACGGCATGAAGGAACTTTCGGCGATGAGGTTCGCCGCACCCAACCAGTGGGTGAAACCGTCCATGCTGTGGGCTGATAACCTCTACCGTACCCTGAGGCGAAGGAGGAATCAGCAATGCAAAACGTTTGGTTTGCAGCCGCGGCGTGGATGGGACTGGCGTTTGTCGCTAGCATCGTTTCTATCCGTATCGGAATTTCGGTAGCGCTCCTCGAGATTGCTGCCGGAGTGATTGCCGGTAATTTCCTGGGGTTCCACACAACCGAGTGGATTAACTTCCTCGCGACCTTCGGCGCCGGTCTGCTGACGTTTCTGGCCGGCGCGGAGATCGACCCTGAGTCCCTCCGTGCCCACTGGCGGGCAAGCCTGACAATCGGTGTTGTTTCTTTTCTCGCTCCTTTCCTAGGTGCTTGGGCGTTCACTTACTGGGTGAGTGGCTGGGATTATCATGGAGCGCTTATCGCCGGGATTGCGCTGTCGACCACCTCGGTGGCAGTCGTCTATGCGGTGATGGTGGAAACGGGCCTCAGCTCCACAGACCTTGGCAAACTCATCCTTGCTGCCTGTTTTGTCACGGACTTCGGCACCGTGCTGGCCTTGGGAGCCTTCTTCGCGGACTTTAACAAGTGGATGCTGGTGTTCATCGCCGTACTGGCGGTGGTGCTCTGGTATCTGCCGCGCTGGACGCAAGTCATTATTACCTCCTTCGGTCAGAGCCGGGTGAGTGAACCAGAGGTGAAATTCCTGTTTCTGGTCCTGTTCTTCCTCGGTGGGCTGGCGACGACTGCCAAAAGCGAAGCAGTCCTGCCCGCCTACTTGGCGGGACTCGTGGTCGCCGGGGTTTTCTTGCAAGACAAAGTCCTGGTGCACCGCATGCGGTCGATCGCCTTCACCATGCTCACGCCCTTCTACTTCATCAAAGCCGGGCTCTTTGTTTCACTTCCTGTCTTGCTCACCAGTGCCGGTCTCATCCTCGCGCTCCTGGGCGTGAAGATGGCGACCAAACTGATTGGCGTGTGGCCGCTCGCGCGCAGCTTCGGCTTGGAGACCAGAGAAAGTAACTACACGTCGCTACTCATGGCCACTGGGCTGACCTTCGGCACCATCTCTGCACTGTTCGGTTTAGAGAATCATTTCATCAACCAGACGCAATACACCGTGCTGGTGACCGTCGTGATCTTGAGCGCGGTTGTGCCGACCCTGCTTGCGCAGGCGTTTTTCTTGCCCACGCAAGCAGCGGCTGAGGGAATACGGGCACGACAGACTCCTTTGGCTACGCCTGCTCCGGTCACCGACACTGGATATTCAGCACGGCAGGAAGGAGAGTAAATATGGCCAAAAAAATCGCCGTTGCATTCGATGGTTCCGAAGGAGCATGGAAAGCTTTCCGGGAAGCCGTCAGACTTGCCCGCCTGGAGAAAGCCGAAGTGTGGGTCATCTCGATTGAAGAACTCCCGCGCTATCCCGGCGCACCAAGCGAGGTGAAAGAAGAAAAGGAAGCAGCGAACCACTATCTGCATCGACTCCATAAAGAAGCCGCAGCATTTGCTAACAGCGAGGGAGTGACCCTCCACACCGACATCCGCATCGGCCATTCGGCTCGCGGGTTGGTAGACTATGTCTCCGAGAGAGGGATAGATCTCCTCGTGCTTGGCCATAGTGGCCACTCCAGTCTGTGGGGTACGTTTCTCGGCACCACCGCCGATAAGGTGGTACGTCACGCGCCCTGTTCAGTGCTGGTGGTACGATGAAGCCGCTGACTGCTCCCACAGCAGAGCGTGCGGCAGAACCCTCTCCTCCGCGTCCGAGGAAATGGCTCAACCGTAATGTCGTAGGCATGGGGCTCACCAGCCTGCTCAGTGACCTCGGGCACGAAACTGCCACCGTGGTGCTGCCGGCCTTTCTGCACACGATTGGTGCTTCTGCGATTGCATTAGGGGTGATCGAAGGAGTGGCGGACGCGGTATCAAGTTTCGTGAAACTAGGCGCAGGTTGGTATAGCGATCGGATCGGACATCGTAAACCTATCACCGTCGTTGGTTATTTTCTCACTGGAGTCGCTACTGGAACCTTTGCTTTTGCCTGGAGCTGGCTGTTTGTCTTGGTCGGGCGGGTGATCGGCTGGTTTGGTCGCGGCATCCGTGGCCCGCTCCGAGATGCGATGCTTTCGGAATCGGTCTCACAGGAAGATACAGGCAAGGCGTTCGGCTTTCACCGCGCCGGTGATACCCTCGGCGCCATCCTTGGTCCGTTGCTTGCAGTCTTGATCATTGGCTATTTGGGATCGACTCCATCAGAAAATCCCTCCTGGCCGTTTCGTGTAGTTTTTCTCCTAACCGTGATTCCGGGTGTGGGATCGGCGCTCGCCTTCGCCTTCATGGTCAAGGAACAGCGTCGCCCCGCAAACCACGGGCTGCGTTTCTGGACCAGCCTGCAGGCGCTACCTCGGTCCTATAAACGTTTCCTTATCGGGGTTGGCATCTTTGGCCTGGGCGACTTTGCCCATACACTTCTCATCCTGCGAGCGACGGAGTTACTTACGCCGGAGTTCGGAGTGGCTCGGGCTGCCCAATTCGCAGCCTTACTCTACACGGCGCGGAACATATTTTATGCATTGGCTTCGTATCCCATTGGCGCACTCAGCGACCTAGTCGGTCGGCGCAGCCTCCTGGCGTGGGGGTATTTTGCTTCGGCAGTGATGTGTCTCGGGTTTCTGCTCCCAGTCGCGTCCTTCTGGTACTTATTCGCGCTCTTCGCTCTAGCCGGGACATACATAGCGGTGGAAGATGCTCTGGAGGGAGCAACTGCAGCGGACCTGCTCCCGCCAGCAGTACGGGGGCTCGGTTATGGAGTGCTCGGCACAGTCAATGGGCTCGGAGATTTATTCTCCAGCATCATCGTCGGGCTGTTGTGGACGCACGCAACCTCCGCTGCGGGGTTTGGTTATGCCACAGCGTTAAGTCTGGCCGGGGCTTTCGTCATTCTCCGGATGCGATGAAAGCAAGCAGAGTTCTGGTTCCGGCACAAATCCGACCTCTACAGCGCGTGAATGATCGACCCGAGTAAAAAAGCAATTGCGTTCAAGCCTATCGAGGATTTTAGCTTTCGCAATTCCTTCAAAAGCTTAGAAGGAGGAAGAAGCCGCTTTTCTAACCGGCCAAGAAGGGCAGATGCTTTGCAGGGGAGAGAAACCCTATAAGTGAGGAGAAGCTCATGCGTATCGCGATCATCTCCGATGTCCATGCCAATTTTGCCGCTCTTGAAGCAATTGAGGAATCTTACGATTTTCTGCTGTGCCTTGGCGACCTGGTTGACTATGGCCCTCAGCCGCGAGAGGCAATTCGGTGGGTACAGGAGCGAGCCTGGAAAGTGATTCAGGGCAACCACGATCACGCTCTCGCATACGACGCGGACTGTCGCTGTGCTCTAGTAATGAAGGAAGCTTCCACCACGACCCGTGCGTGGCATACTCAAATCCTCTCCCCAGAGGAGAAGGCTTATTTGCATAAATTGCCTCTGAACGAAGATTTCGAACTGGACGGAGCCAGGTTTTTTCTCGCCCATGCCTCACCTGCAGGAGATCTTTACAAATACCTGCGCCCTGAGGTCTCCGATGAAGAGCTGGCGACAGAAATCCAGGGGATTGAGGCTGACTTTATCTGCATCGGTCACACCCACCTACCGATGCTTCGGCACCTTGGCAGGACGACAATTGTGAATCCTGGTAGTGTGGGCCAGCCTCGGCATGGAGATCCCCGAGCCAGTTACGTGGTTTGGGAAGATGGCGAAATCCATTTCCACAGTGTTCCCTACGAGATCAATAAAACCATTGCTCGTTTAATGCAGACTCCGCTTCCCAACTCCGTGGTCATCCAATTGGCTGGCATCCTCCGCACCGGTGGGGCCAAAGGGTACTAAGGGAGTATGAACAACTGGTGAAGTTTTGATTACAAGCTTGGGAGATATCCACCAACAGGGCCTCTAGCTTCGATAACTCCCGCACCCCCTGTATCACTTTCTCTTCGTCGTCCGGCAGGTCTGGTAGGCTGCTGGCTTCCTGGTCGTCGATTAATTATATCTGCACGATAAACTCCTTATGGAGGGAGCCGACACCGATATCTCTTCCAACGACAAGCAGAAGGCAGGTGGTTAATGAAAACCATATCCCTCGGCACGATACTACTCAGTTCAGTCTTGCTTTCACCACTCCCGCTCGTGTTTGCCCAGGGGGCCCTCACGGTCTCGATCAGGCTGCCGGAAAGGTTTCGGGTCTTAACGGACCAACAGTTTGATCTGCGTGTTGAAGCTGTTGGATTGACACACACTGACACCAGCCTGCGCGTGCTGCTAGACGGGACGGAGATTGCGCCAGCGTGGCCACAGCCAGAAGTCACAATTGACAACGATGCTGATACCACTACCCAGGACAAAGCTTGGACCTTCCGGAAGGTTGCGCTTGCCTCAGCAGGGGTAAAAACGCTCCAGGCAATTGTCTCGGACGGAACCCGAAACGCCACAGCCCAGACACGGATCGGGGTACAACCCTTCCAGCTACAGGGCAAAAAGAGCATTCTTTTGTTCCTCGGAGACGCCCTGGGGACAGCGTATCGAGATGCGGCTCGAATCGTGGCTAAGAGCACCGGCCATCGATTCCGGGAGGGGTTTTTTGACGAACTGTTGCAGATGGATCAGCTACCGGTGACTGGTATGGTGATGACCTACGCCCTAGACCGCGTCGTGCCGGATTCAGCCAACACCGCCAGCGCCTGGAGTACCGGGAGTAAAACCATTGACGGTGCGCTCGGCGTCTTTCCCGATAACACCGACTTCCGCTTCAACCCAGCCGCCGTGCAGGCAACCAAACAGTTCGCGCTGGATAACCCGCGCGTAGAAACCTTGTGGGAATACCTCAAGCGACGGCACGGCTACAAGACGGGTATTGTGACAACCGCCGACGTCACCGATGCGACTCCCGCTGGCGCGGGCGCGCACGCCATAACGCGACTTCTAGGCCATGACATCGCCAGACAGTACGTGGACGGAGTTTTTGTGTCAGGACCAACCTTCGACGTCATCATGGGCGGAGGGAAAGAACGTTTCGTTGTCCGGACAGAGGAAAACAGTGGCGACACTCGCAGCTTGGCAGCCGAATTACAAGCATTGGGGTATACCTATGTGCAAACGCGTACCGAACTCAACACTTTGCCCGGTGGCGCATCTGCTCCAGACAAGATCCTTGGACTATTCCGCACCGGAAATATGAACGTGGCCTATGACAAACTCGGGCTGACCCGACCGGCCGATGAACCTTCCCCAGACTTTGAAGGGTTTACCGACCAGCCATTCCTGGATGAGATGACGACGAAAGCCGTAGCGGCGCTGAGCAAACAGGATCGTCCCTTTATTCTCCTCGTGGAAGGCGCTTCGATCGACAAACAATCACACCCCAACCACGCGGCTGGACAAATCTGGGACACGATCGAACTCGATAAAGCGGTGGGAGTTGGCCGTGCCGTTCTCCACAGAGACCACCGCACCTTATCTAACACTCTCCTTCTGGTGACGGCTGACCACGATCAGTCTCTGAGCATTCTCGGGGTGACCGACACAACAGTCCCCGGCGCAGTGCAAAATATACGAAGTACTTTCACCTATCCCCCTGCAGCCTCGCCATCTTCAATTAAGTCGCGCGGCGCTTATTCTGGGGAGAGCGACGGGTTCCCAGATTACGCTGACACCAATGGTGATGGGTATCCAGAAAACACCAACCGCTTCCGCCTCACTGTTGGATATCGCACAAACGCCCACACGGGCACGTCGGTCCCTCTCACCGCGGAAGGGGTCGGGGCGTTGCTGTTCACCGGCTACTACGACCAAACCGACCTCTTCTTCAAAATGGCGACTGTCCTCAGTCAAGATACTGCGGCGCTGGATAAAGCCTTGAGTGACAAAATGAAGCTAAAGGGCATAGAGCAAAATTACTGACCGCGGCCTTCCCTTCTCCTGGAGCCTGCCTACGCGGGCGTAACCGAACCAGGTAAAATCTCTCGTTCCCGAGCAGGAACGCGGTCCTTTTCTACCTGTCCTGTTGATTGAGGATCTTACAAACGAAAGAGAGGATGTCACCTCAAGAAGATGACAGGCGCATGACACGAAGATGACAAAAAAATGAAAAGCGGCCTCCTTGGCAGGAAGATCTTCTAGTCACCAAACTTTTACTTTCTCGTCACACCACCGTAGAATATGCGACATATCTTAGTTTCCCAAATGCAGGAAAGGAGCAATCATGCCGAGGGACGATGCGATTCAACTCTCTCTTCCGCTGTCTCCCCAATGGTGGAACCGCCTCCAACGGGTTGCTGAGGCCTGTTATGCCTCGCCCCATGCTTTCGTGCGCGAAATAATCGAAGCCGAAATTGTTAGACGGGAACTCTTGTTGGAACAGCAAGGAGATTTTGATCCGAGCTGGCTGGCACTGGTCACTGCAGCCCCGATCGATTCTCAACTCCAGTGAGGAAGTTACTATGCAAACCCAACAGACTGGACAGGAAGCGGACAACGCAAGTTGCACGGGACATAACCTCGAAGGGATAGTTGTGTGGGACTAGAAAGGGTTAGTGGTGATGTGGCCGGATGGGCATCGAAGCCGTCTGTCGTGGACGGCCCTCCGTGCGGCCTGTCAGTGTGCAGAATGTCGTGAACAGCGCGAAAGCCTACCCAATCCTAGCAGTCTCTCTTCTGGACGATGAACTGTGAATGGCTAGCGGCTCGCGCTGCAGGGCTTCCTATTGAAGATGACCTCTTCAACCAACCCAGCAAGGTTCTGGCGCACTTCCGTAAGGCACGATCGCCCAACCTCGGTCAGTTCGTAATATTTCCGCACTCTGCCACTGACCTCGCGAAGGTGGCTGCGCAACAGTTTTTTCTCTGCCAAAGCGTGCAGCAGAGGATAGAGGCTTCCCGGGCTGATGTCATAGCCGAGGTTACGGAGCGTCTTACTCAACAACCCTCCGTAGACCGGCCCTTGCCCGGCTTGCTGAAGCACAAATAGCTCGACCATGCCTCGTAAAAACGCGCGACAGATCTGTGCCTTGTGGCTCGTCCCCAAGAGAGATACGTGAACCTGCGATGGATAAGAAGTGGGGCTACCATACAACGCCTCTATTTTTATCCACTCATACCTATGCTTGTTCCTTGCAAAACGCCGAGTTGATCGTAATAATTGTCTCTAGACCCAGGTCGGGCAATCTCAGAGAGATCTCCCCTAGCACGGGGCCGTAAAATAAAGGAGGGACGTATGGCTGAAAAGACCTATGATCGCACAACTCAAGACGTGGGAAACATCTTAGGAATGGAACATGTTAATGTGACCGTTCCTGATCAGGCTCTTGCCTCGGTATTCTATATCGCTGGCTTAGGACTTACCCGAGATCCATATATGATGGTTGGTCCCGAGAATATGTGGGTCAACGTTGGGCAACAACAATTCCACTTGCCTACCCGCGAGCCACAAGTGTTCACTGGTCACGTTGGGATCGTGATGCCAGATATTGACTCTCTCAAGCTCCGTCTCCAAAGGGTGCAGGATCGGCTGGCAGGCACAGCGTTCTCCTGGTCAATGGAAGATGGATATGTCGCGGTCACCTGTCCGTGGGGAAATCGCTTCCGCTGCTATGCCCCCAATCCGCAATTCGGAGAGATGACCTTAGGTATCCCTTACGTGGAAATTCTGGTTAAACCAGGAACAGCCGAAGGGATCAGTCAATTCTACATAAAAGCCATGCAGGCCCCAGCAACCTTCGTGGAGGACAAAAAAGGGGCGGCGGCACATGTTCGTGTAGGATGCGCACAAGAACTCTGCTTTCGAGAAACCACCGAGAACCTCCCGTCCTATGATGGTCATCACATCGCTGTATACATTGTCAACTTTTCTGGCCCTCATGCGTTCCTCAAGCGGCGGAACCTCATTACCCAGGAAAGTGATGAGCATCAGTATCGTTTTCAGACGATCATCAACCCGTGGACGGGGCAGAACTTGTGTGAGCTCGAGCACGAAGTTCGCAGCCTCTCTCATCCGATGTACGGACGCGAATTTGTGAATCGTAATCCGCTGCAGCGCATCACCGCCTATGTTCGCGGGCATGACGCGTTTGCGCAGTAGAGGAGCCGAATAGGTAGGGGCGAAGCATTTGGGCACATCACCTCAAACTCGGACATTCTTGCTGGATAAATGCTTCGCCCCTACAGAGGGATTACCTCAATAGCCGCGCCGTTTATCCACGACCTTCTCCAACGGCTCGCCGCGCAGGAATCTGGCAAGGTTCGGCTTAAAGAGCGCTACGGCGTGCTCCCAATAATTGGAGCGTAGTCCCGAGTAGTGGGGTGTCAGCAACACGTTAGGCAAACGAAGCAGCTCGCTTTCGGGTGGAAGAGGCTCCACTTCGGTCACATCCAAACCTGCGCCGGCGATCCAGCCTTCTTTCAGTGCCCGAATGAGTACGGCTTCTTGAATGATTGCGCCGCGGCCGACGTTGAAGAGATACGCCGTGGGCTTCATTAAGCGGAGCTCACGTTCGCCAATGAGGCCCTGGGTCTCCGGGGTCAATGGCGCGGCGATCACGACAAAATCAGACGCTTGCAACAGCTGCGGCAATCCCTCTGGTCCGAGCAACTCATCAACGCCAGGAGGTAGGGTTCCAACATGTCGTCTGGTGGCGATCACTCGCATGCCCAAAGCTTTGACCCGCTCCGCCACTGCCAGACCAATGTCACCAAGCCCGATGATCCCGGCGGTCTGGCCGTAGAGTTCAGAGAAGCTGGGATAGCGCTCGATCATCTCCTTCCGCGGCCATTTGCCTTCGAGTTGAAAGCGGTAGGCTTCGTGAAGTTTACGAGCCAGGATGATCATCATCCCCAGGACATGCTCGGCGATGGGAATGCCGTACAGCCCGCGGGAGTTTGTGATGATCACGTTGCTTTCGATCATCTCCGGAAATAAGACGTGCGTTGCTCCGGCGGAAGAAAGGTGCAGCCATTTGAGTTGCCTAGCGGCTTTGAAATCCTCTGAACTAAACCGTACTGCAAACAGAACGTCCGTGTCAGCGAGTTCGGCTCGCCGTTGCTCAGGACTCCGTGCAAGCACCACTTTCGTCTTCGGGAATTCTGTCTGAAGCTGCTGTGCAGCGGTAAGCGGAAACTCCGGGAAACCACTGAGACCGGAAGCACCGGCGAAAGAGATACAGACTTTAGTCATCATGGACCCCCATCTCCATCGGTGAGGATACGGACTGTTAGACGACAACCGCCGTTCACCCTTCGACAAGCCTGTCCTGAGCAAAGTCGAAGGGCTCAGGGCGAACGGCGAGACCATATTAGAGCTACCGGCGATTTTCCGCTCATGCTGAGCTTGTCGAAGCATGAACACAAATTTTCAGTACCCCCACTAAACACTGCTTCCCTCTCCCTGAGAGAGAAAATTTTAACTCTGTGGTACTACCGGCAGCGTCACGTACGACGTTCTGACTCCACCATGAAACACGCGCTGCACCGCCGGCCGCCCCACGCTCTCGGTCGCAAAATCGCCGCCAGTGTTCAAATTGCGATCGAACCGTGGGAAGTTGCTGCTCGACACTTCCAGGCGAATACGAGAGCCCGGTGCAAACACATAACTCGTTGAGCCCAACTGAATGCGGTATTCGTACACCCGGCTGGGTTCCACGAACTCGGCGCGAGCCAGAGAATTACGGTAACGCGCTCGCACAATACCATCGCACAGATTTAGGACTCGACCGTCAGGAGCAACGACAACCAACTTGGCCGTCCAGTCAGTGTCGCGGCCATCAGTCGCAGCATAGATGATCGCCTCAACTGGACCTGTAACTTCGGTTGGCTCGGGAAGGGGCGCCGAAGTGTAAACCAACACATCATCCCGTTCCTCCACTGGGCGTTGATCACGCGGCCCTGCGCTTTGTGCGCCTGGCATCAGGGTACACCCCCCCCACGTCGGCACCGGGTGGTCTGGATCATAGAGAAAGGTATCACTCGTCTCACGAACTGAGGGTTGGGCGAGGAGCTGACCGTTGCCGCGTAGGCTGTTAGCACTGCCACCGCTGGCGAGGTAATAGCGGGTAGGCACCGTACGCGCCAGTGGCCATTCGTTTTCATTGCGCCAGACATTTGCGCCCATGACAAAAATCCGCACTGGTGCGCCGTTGTCAGGTTGATCCCGGAGACAATGGTCGAACCACTGGAGATGCAAGCCCCCGAGATCTACGGCATCGAGCAGCACCGAGGGGCCGAAATCGACTTCACCAACGACCCGATCAAGTAGACCGTGCAACCAGGGCCCCACGACGAGGCGTTGTTTCTGGCGAGTACGGCTGCTCTTGCCTTTGGTGCGCATACCGACAAAGTTTCGCAGTGTGCCCTCTAGAAAAATGTCGTACCAACCACCGATGTGTAGAGCCGCGACATCGATCTGTTCATACTTGGACTCGATCCGCACGCGTTCCCAGTAGTCATCGAGCGCCGGATGTGTGAGCCACTCGCGGTAGTGGTCCATCAGACCGGGCACGGTGGCCGGAGGGAAGTCGTTGAGCGGCAGCCCCCAGTAGGCTTTGGGCATACCGAAGATCGCGCCATAGAGCTTGCTGCGAGCATCAGCTGGAGGGTTGGACAAGCGGGTGAGGGTTTCGGCCGCCATGCCTGCGGTCCAGAATTGAATAAATCCTTGCTGAAATGCACCCCCTTGATACGTCCAGCCCTCGTAGTAGTCAGAGGATGTGATGGTCGGCACGATAGCTCTGAGCGCTGGCGGGTTCGCCGTGGCGGCAAGCCACTGAGTAGCACCGAAATATGAAGCGCCGTACATGCCCACTTGGCCATTCGACCACGGCTGCGACGCGCACCACGCAACCGAGTCGTAGCCGTCTTCAGCTTCACCGGCAAAGAGAGAGAACTGACCGTCTGATTTGAAGCGACCACGCGTGTCCTGTATGACCACCACGTAGCCGCGCCTAGCTGCACGTACGGGGCTGAGCAAAGAAAGAGAAATCGGCGAAAGGTCCTTGTTATATGGCAACCGCGCTAACAACACAGGATGTGGAGCCGCATCGTCAGGCCGATATACATCGGCCCTGAGCTTGACTCCGTCCCGCATGGGCATTTCTCTATTGCAATCGATTTTGACCGAATCGGCCATACCCCCCTCCTTTCTGAATGTCCCAAGCCGTTATAAGCGTGCGAGCAGCAGAGCCTTAAGAGCTCAGCGGCGCTCGCAATGTCAGGAGCGCAATCTCCGGCGGAATACCCAAACGCATGGGATAGCCATAAAACCCGACACAGCGGGTAACAAACAGGCGCATGTCCCCGCGGTCAAAGATGCCCTGATCGGGGATACCGCAGAGTCCGACGACCGTGATTGCATGATTCCGCCCGAGTTGCACCCCGACATGCCCGCCGTGCGTGTGACCAGAGAGAACCAAATCGGCACATCCACGTGGCAGCACGACAAACGTGCGTGGATCGTGGTTCAAAAGCAAACGAGGAGCTGACCTGCGCGACCCCCAGGAGCGTACAATATAAGTGTAACGGTCGGTGCTCATCCCAATCGAGCCAAAAAGAAAGTCGAGCCCTGCTATTTCTAGGGGACAGCCCTTCACAGAGAGTCTAACCAGGGAGTCTCTCAGGGTAGTGACTCCGGCGAGGCGGAGGCGGCGCACCAACCGCTCTGGATCATCAAAGTCATGGTTGCCCAAGCAGGCCCACTGCCCGTAGGGAACTCTGATCCGCGCCAGGGCCTCATAGAGTGGCGCGTCAAAGTCACCGCTGCGGTGGGTAAGAAAGTCGCCGGTGTGGACGACCAGATCTGGCCGGGCAGCGTTGGTCAGAGCGACCATGCGCAGGAGCCGCTCCCGATTCATCCCTACGCCGACATGAATGTCGGACAGATGCGCGACCCGTAACCCATCAAGCGCCCGCGGCCAGTGGGGTAGAACGATTTGCCGCTCTTCCACACGAAAATCATAAGAGAGTTTCACACTGGAGAGAGACAAGAAGAACGGCGCTCCCGCACCTAGCACACCGAGGTGTTGGAGGAATTGCCGACGTTCAGGCGAAGCCAGGGTAGGAGAAGGGACCGCCGGTCGTCCTTGGAGCGTCCATCTCACCAGGCGCCTGCTCAGCCGTCCGAGGCCGAGCACCACGTAGCCGAGGGAGAGCAAACCGTGAGCACTAAACCAGATCGCGCCGACCCAAGCAATTCCCGCCCAGTGCAGAACTGGGATGTCACTCCCGGAACGAGCGGCGAGGAGCTGGGCGACCATCAGGCAGTCAAGCAAGACACCAAGCCCAGTCAATAAGAAGAACAAGGAGGCGGTCCGCGGATGTACACACAGCAATCGCTCTAGCTGGGTATGGAGTCGGAGTCGTGCGTAAGAGAACGGCACGAAGGCGACCGGAACAAAGGCAAGAAGGAGGAAAGCCCGTCGAAAGAAAAACGTTCCCAGGACCAGAGCGGCAAGAAGGAGGAAGACGTTAAGGCCGAATTGCCAGCCGCGCAACCAGCGGTAGGCGGGCGAACAAGAGCAGTGGGGACGTTCAAGAGCAAACATCGCTAATAATTTACCATAGCTATGGTCCATTGCACCCGGCCAGTGGCCATATTCGCAGCCTGCGGCCTGAGACCTGAGGCATTCCCCTTGTCCAGTCTTGCGTGTTGATCTTTGGACCTTCAATCAGCACGAGCCACGTGCGCCGTTCATGGCCTTCTCACCCAGCAATTTTCCATTGTATTCTGCTCCCCCAGACCGTTAAATTCGTTCCATGAACGGTCTAAAGGTTTCCTGATTATGTACTAGGACGCTAGCCATCGGCAATGGTATGATTCCTCCCCCTGATTTGGCGCTTGCCGTTTCTCGGTGCTTGCTTTTCTCTTTAAACCTGTCATGGTGGTGTTGCGTTCATTACAAGTAGAGACCTCGTCTTTCCCAGTAAGTCTCTTTTTCCTCCTCACCCTTTTGCCAACCCTTACCCGCCCGCACCCGAAAGGGGCAGCTATGGAGTTTTCACCCTTTGGTGTTCTCGGGATCGTCGGCGTCCTCG
>CAZAYE010000010.1:11795-16079 GCA_964489255.1 uncultured Enterobacteriaceae bacterium | reverse complement strand
GCTCTATCCTATCGCTGGTGGCTCCTCGGCTATTCAGCGCAACAACATCATGAACCGGCTGGGACTCGCGAAAGGATAAGGGTCCCGCGGTCCGGAGTCTATGGGCCTGGACCGCAAGTCGGTCCGCCACTGCTATTAAGAGCGTCTAACAAAACGACTGTCATTCTGAGCCGCAGGCGAAGAATCTCGGGAAAAGACGGGACCCTTCGCGGAGTTTATCCTGAGCGCAGCCGCAGGGCTCAGGGTGACATAGGGCGGTTTCGTTAGGGGTTCTAAGACTGCCGGTCTGATAAGGCTCTCGCCGCCATTACCTCTTGCTCCTTTGCCTGTGAAACCCTTGCATGCCGTGCGTGGCATGGAGACATGGCATGGAGAAAGGAAAAAAGGGTGTTACAAATATCCACTGCGTGGGTGGGATGGCGGGGGTCTTCACTCGGTGCCGGCTTCCTGATTGTTATCTTTTGGAGTCCGTGTGTCTTGGCCCAATCCTCTTCCTCGGTCAGATTACCAGCCATAGACGTGCACGGCACCACGCCACTCATGAGTCTTCCGGTGCCCCGTGACCAGGTGCCCGTCAACGTCCAGGTGGCGACCGATGACCAAATGACCGAGCGGGGGGCTTTAACCCTGACCGATTTTCTCGCACGGGACCTGGCTGGGGTGCAGCTCACGCAGGTGCAAAACAATCCGTTTCAACCGGACCTGACCTACCGGGGCTTTACCAGCTCATTCTTGATCGGCACGCCGCCGGGGCTCAGCGTGTTCATCGACGGCGTGCGCGCCAATGAACCCCTCGCCGACCAAGTCAACTGGGACCTCATCCCGACCGATGCGATTGATCGGATGGAACTCATTCCCGGTTCCAACCCAGTGTATGGCCGGAATACGTTAGGGGGCGCCTTTATCATGCGTACCAAGCGGGGCTTCACCCATCCTGGGACCATCGCTGAGGTCTGGGGCGGCAGCTTTGGGCGCTTCCGATCGTTGCTGCAAACTGGCGGGAGCCGCGGTAAGGTCGATTACTTTCTCTCTGGGAATCTGTTTCTCGAGGACGGGTTTCGCGATTTTTCCAAAAGTGCCGTGGGCCAGCTGTTCGGGAAGGTTGGCTATTTAGAGAATCAGCACGATCTCAGCCTGTCGTTGACCTATGTTAACAATCGCCTGACGGGGAATGGGCCATTACCTGAGAGTCGGCTTAAGCGTGACCGCTCAGCTGTCTTTACACACCCAGACCGCTTTGAACCTGAGTTGTGGTTCCTAAACGGAGAGTATCGCCGAGAGCTGAGCTCGGACGTCGTCCTCTCCGCGAACCTGTATGGGCGGCTGCTCGATGTTGATCAGTTTAACCGAGATGTGGAGGAAGATATCGGCGCCCGGACCAACCAGAAAGGCTGGGGTGGCACTCTGCAAGTGTCCTATCAAGGCCCTCTGTGTGGGCTGCCCCTGACGGCCACCCTCGGGGCAGACTACACCGGCTCGCTTCTTGAGCATCTAATTGCCGAGCGGGAGGTTGAAGAAGAGGACGACGAGGAAGAAGGAGAAGCGGACGACAACTCGCGCTTGGCGACGTTCGATGAAGTAGCAGACGAAGCGTTTACAGTGGCAAGCAATGTCAGAACGGAGACCCATGCCGGTGGCCCGTTTGTGACGCTCACGGTAGAACCCATAGAGCGCGTGACCGTGACAGTGTCAGGGCGATTTGATGTCACCCACCTGGACATCAAAGACCGCCTGGCTGGTCGAGAAGAGGGACTCGATGCCAGCGGCAGCCACACGTTTAAGCGGTTTAACCCCGCAGTCGGGGCGACCTACCAGCTGGCCGAGGGCTTGAGCCTCTACGCGAGCTATAGCGAGAGCTATCGTGCCCCGACGGCCATTGAGCTAACGTGTGCAAATCCAGAAGCGCCCTGTCCTGTGCCGACCGCTATTGTGGATGACCCACCGCTGGATCCGGTCAAAGGCAAGACCTGGGAAACTGGGCTGCGGTGGTCGCCAACTCCTGCCCTGCATGCCACGCTCGCCTTTTACCGTACGAATCTTGAGGATGACATTCTGTTCCGCAATGAACCGGAAAGCCGGGTGCTGGGCTTCTTCCAGAACGTTGATGCGACCCGGCGGCAGGGTATTGAGCTCTTACTCCGCGGCCGGTGGGGCTGGGGCACGTGGTTTCTGAACTATACGCTGACCGACGCGACATTCGAGGATGAGGTGGAACTGTTCACCTTCGCCAATGAGGAGCGCCGCGCCCACGTGCAGGCCGGAGACCGGTTACCCCTTGTACCACCACACCGGATGAATGGCGGGATTGCACTGATCCTCTCGCCCCATTGGCGGGTGAGTGTGGATGGCATCTACATCGACGCGCAGCGTCTCCGTGGCGATGAGGCCAATGAGCGCGCCCGGCTTGACCCATACTTTGTAGCGAATGCCCAGATTGAATATCGTTATAAACACTTTGACGTCTTTGTGCGCTTTGAAAACCTGTTCGATGAAGACTACGAAAGCTACGGAGCATTCTTTGAGAACACGCTCGATGACACTGGATTAGAGCGATTCCTTGGTCCCGGAGCCCCTTTTGGGACATTTGGCGGGGTGCGGGTGCGATTCTGAGGCCCGAGGGATAGCCATACCTCAGTGGTGATCAGGTCGAGAGCATGGGGGACACGAAGGAGCTGTCTTTCTTGTTTGCTCATTGTCATAGATGCATTTACCACAAACTGGATTCCCGCTTTCGTGCGAATGACCCTATTTGCTCTAGTGCATTTTCAGGAAACCTTTTGGGGAAAGGAAGCAAAAACCCAAAGAGATTCCCCTTTGCGTAGGGGCACGGCCTGCCGTGCCCCTACCTCGGCATTGCCCAAGAGGTATGCTGCAATTGCACTAGGCAGCCGTCAAGGATGTGGGGAAGTACCTCCGCGGAGATGCCGATCCCGCTTAAGCTGACAGTGCCGTCATCTGGCACCGACAGTGCGGCTCGGACGATCAGGGCTTCAGCGTTCCGCGATACACGCTGCGTTCCCTGCATCGCGGAATGTCCCGCCCACGACCGGGATGAACTCCCAGTTATAGCTCGTCGCGTGCAACGTCAGCTTGAGCACCCCCCAAGTCGAGCTGTTCCGAACCTCGCTGTTCGCACGGACCTTTCTGAAACGGTGCAAGCGTGTGCCGCCCGTGCCGATAATAAACTCACGGATACCGCGCTCCTCGTCCGCTTCACCATCAGGGGTCTGTGGCGCAAATCGTTCATAGCCATGGTGATGTCCATTGACCACCACATCGACCCCGAACTCGTAGAGCATACGCCAGATGTCGCGCATGTGGGGGTCGTTGCCGCGGCCGGAGCTGAACAGCGGATGGTGCCAGTAGGCGAGGGTGCACCGGGTCTGGTGCGCTGTAAGGTCTGCGCGGAGCCAGCGCTCCTGCTCGGAGCCGGCCTCAGCGGCGATGTTACTGTTCAGGGACACAATATGCCACTCACCGAGATTGTAACTGTAATAACCCCTGCCTGGCACACCTGCATTGTCACCGAAGTACGTGTAATAGGGGCCGGCATCTGGAGAGTTGTAGTCGTGATTACCGGGAGACGGACGTGTCCGTGCCTTATGCCGGCCCCATGTCGGATCATAACAGTTGCGAAATGCCGCAGCCGTCCCGCTGCTATACACGTTATCCCCTGTGGTGAACACTGTGCCCCTGATGCGATCCAGCAATGCGGCTGTCTCTTCGGCCCCACCAAACCACTTGACCCAATTAAACCAGCACTTGGCAATGTCGCCAGCGCCCACGAGCACCGGGTCGCTCTCAACAGTCGTGAACGTCTGCTTGCCGTCCTTGAGGTTTGCGTCATAGGAATGCGGGGAGGGGTCGGCCTCGGCAGGCGTCTCGTTCTCCAAGGGAACGGTTACCCCAATCGCCACAGACACGAGCACAAGGCGATAATTCCTCTCAGGGCCGATACCTTCACTCACCTCGACGGCCCGTAGCCCGCTGCCTGCCCGGGGAGCAAGCTTGGCCCATTGTTCTTCCCTCATCAGGAGAAAACACGGACTCTCGGGCTGTCGCCGAGAAGGGTCATAGAAAGGGATACGACGACCAGCATAGAACAGGGCGCCATGGTCAAATGTACGGTAAAAAAGCAGAGGAGTATTGCCTACGCGTTCCATCACGCGGGCCATGAACGGCCGGAAGGTAGACGCGGCGGCAAGAGCCGGCTGGAGCACTCTGTGCACCAGGAGGAAGGTGCTAATCATAACCACCACAAGGGTGGTAAAGACCCAGCCCCAT
>CAZAYE010000010.1:0-11785 GCA_964489255.1 uncultured Enterobacteriaceae bacterium | reverse complement strand
GGCGCCGGATACTCCGCCCGAGAAAGAGCACTGACGGACCGGCAACTCCGCACCACAGCAAAAAAGCCAATGGGTGGGTAGAGGTGATACTGGTGAACAGGGGAAGGGGAATTGGATCCTTGGGGTGACGCAACCGCCAGAGTACGTCTAGGGGATTCTGGCCCAGGAGTTGGGCGAACACTGTAGCGACGGTCAAGCTCAGCACCAGGAGGCACAGATACCCGCTTGCCCGCGGTAGCCAGGAAAACACTCCGGATGAGATTGCTGTGCCCTGTCGGAGTTCTTGCCACCAGGCGCCCAAGAGCAGGGCCGCCGCCGGGTACAGGGGCAGGAGGTAGACCGGCCGTTTACTGCTGGAGGCAGAGTAGAAAACAAAAACCGTTGCGATCCAGATCAGGGGATAGAGGTAGCCGTCCGCAGTCCAGGTGCGGCGGCGCTGGTACAGAAACACGGCCAACGGTGGAAAGAAGAAACTCCATGGCGCCATACCGCGAAAGAGCTTGGGTACAAAGTAATAGAACGGGTGCTCGTGGCCTGCGCCGGCTGCCCCACTGTCGAAGAAACGCAGGACGTTTTCTTTCAGGATCTGCTTGGCGAAGAATTCCTCTCCGCCCTGCCATAACGCCAGGCCATACCACGAGCCGGCAGTCAGCACGAACAGGACGCTGCCCGGCACTAGGTGCAACTGCCGCAAGAATCTAAGATCGCGCTGCAGCGCCAGGAACACACCAACAGTTAGACCCGGCAGCAGGGCACCGACCGGTCCCTTGGCCAGGGTAGCCAGACCCAGAAGAAAAAAGAAGAGCAACGCCTCTATCCGGCTGGCCTGGTGCCGGCGATAGAGAAAGAGGAAGAAGAGAAAAGCTATCACCATACAGACTGTGAGGATCATGTCGACCCGGGCGGTCCTTGCTGCTTGTATCCACTCGAAGCTGGTAGTCAGGATCAAGGCAGCGATGAGCCCGGCCTCAACTCCCCAGAGTGCAGTACCAACACCGTAGGTCAGGAGCACTCCCAGAATCGCCAGGAGCGCGGAGGGCAGACGGATGGTCAGTTCGCTGACCTCTCCCCAGGCTAGGGAGACGAGGGCACCAAGCCAGTGGAACAGCGGCGGCTTGGATGGGATGATATGGCCATTGCGCAGGGGCAGGACCCACTCGCCTGCGGTGTAGATCTCCCAAACGACGGTCGCCTCGCGTGGCTCACCTCTTTTATAAAAGGGCAAATCTCCCAGGCCCCACAAGTACAGGAGGGTGCAGAGCAGGCCGAGGCTAAGACCAGTGAGAAGAGGAAGCCGGCGTATGAGGAATGACACGGAGGGAAGAAGAGAGTCTTCTTGAGGAGCAGTTTGCACAATCGCAGCCAGGCTATAATCTCTTGCACTAAAGACCGCCAAGCCTTCTGCTCTTCTTCAAGAAGAGCACCCGCACATAGGCTGGGCCTAACTAGCACAAGAAAGATGAATGGCGAGTGAATGGAAAATGAATTTTTTGTCATCTAGGAAGGAGAGAGAGGACCTATGAAGGTTGACTCACTGGCAGGGAAACAATGAAGGTACTCCCGTACCCGACACGACTCTGCACGGTAATCCTGCCGCCGTGGGCCTGGACAATCCACTGGCAAATACTCAGCCCCAGTCCGCCTCCGGTGTTGTCAAGGGAGCGGGCCTTATCCACCCGGTAAAAGCGGTCAAAGATATAGGGCAGGGCTTCCGCAGGGATACCGATCCCGGTATCCTCTACCGTGACTCTGGCCCAGCTCTCCTCGCGGTTCACCGCAAGGTGAACCCTTCCGCCGGTAGGGGTACACTTCACCGCATTATCTAGCAGATTGAGAAGGAGCTGTTTGAGCCGCAGGCGGTCACCTTGCACCGACACCTCGCCGTCGGTGTGCAAAGAGATACTCAAACCTCTCGCCTCAGCTACGAGGTCAGCTTGCTCGTACACCTCTTGCAAGAGTCCACTGAGATTCACTGTCTCCCACTCGAACTCCTGTTGGCCCGTATCCGCCCGGGCCAGGGTGAAGAGGTTGTCCACAATGCGGGAGAGGTGTGAGACCTCCTCGATATAAGTCTCCAGGGCCTCCTGATACTCTGCCGGGCTCCGCGCCTTGCCCGCCACCACCTCTATCCCGCAGCGGAGCACCGCGAGCGGGGTGCGCAGCTCATGGGCGGCATCGGCAGTGAACTGGCGCATCTGCGCAAAGGCCCTTTCCAAACGGGAGAGCAAGGAGTTGAGAACGCCAGCCAGTTGCCCGATCTCGTCCTGGGGGTTGGCGATCGGCAGCCGGCGGCTTAAGTCTTGCGCCTCTATGGTATGCGCCTCCCGGGTAATGGCCTTGATGGGCTGTAACACCCGGCGCGCCATGAGCCAGCCGCTGACAACGCTCAGTCCCAGCATACTGGGCAGGAGGAAAAAGAGGGTTGTACGCAGACGTCTCAGGGACGCATGCAGCCCTTCTAGAGAGATCCCCTCTTGGACAAAAAACCTGTGCCCTGACTGCGAGACCACGGGTAGAATGACAACGCGAACGGGGAGGGCACCGGCAAAGAGGATAGTGACGAAGACCTCCTCTCGGGTTGGTGTCCCCTCTGGCGCGGGGAGAGGAAAGATTGCCTCTGCGAGGTTGGCGGACCTCCCGATCACCTCCCCTCTGTCATTGCTGACCTGCACATATTTGTTCTGCCCGATAAAGTGGTCCTTCTCCTCTACCAGTTGGGCGATGTAAGCCTGTACATCTGCGGTTGGGCTGAGCGACAAATAACTGCCTAAGGCTTCTGCTTCCTCATGCAAGAGGATATCAACGTTGCGACTAGAGGTGTAGACAAAGCCCCAATAGAGGAGCAGCACGCCGACAACACTGATGCCGACGACACTCCCGGTGTACCAGAGCGTGAGTTGAGTGCGGATCGTCCAGCGCTTCATTCTCCTTCCTCCCGCAGCACATATCCCACCCCCTTCACCGTATGGATCAGCTTGGTGGCAAACTCGCGCTCGACCTTGTTGCGTAAGCGATTGACGAAGACGTCGATCACGTTGGACAGGGTATTGTCGAACCGATAGTCCCACACGTGCTCAGCGATCGTGGTGCGGCTCAGGACCCGGCCTGGGTTCCGCATCAAGAACTCAAGCAGGGCGAACTCTTTGCTCGTGAGTTGGAGGGGTTTTCTAGCCCGGCTTACCCGGTGGGCAACAAGGTCCATGATCAAGTCTCCCACGCGCAGCTCTCCCTGCGGCTCCACCTTACCCCGACGGAGGAGCGCTCGCACGCGTGCGAGCAATTCCGAAAAAGAGAACGGCTTGGTGAGGTAGTCGTCAGCGCCGGCGTTGAGCCCTTCGACCTTATCGGCAACGGCGTCCCGAGCGGTCAGAATAAGCACCGGTGCCCGGTTGCCCTCCTGTCGCAGCTCGCGCAACACTGTCATCCCATCCTTCTGTGGCAGCAGCAGGTCGAGGATGATAACGTCATACTCGTTCACATGGGCAGAGAAGAGTCCTTCTTCTCCGTTAGGAGCAACGTCCGCCGCAAAGCCGTGCTCCTCCAGACCCTTCTGCAGGTAATGGGCAAGCCTCTGTTCATCCTCGATCACTAACACGCGCATGGCATCTGTCCCTCACAGTGGATTGTTCGCTCCAATCTGCCTGTCCATAGCACTCATCCGGGCAGTCAGAATGTCACACGGAGCGGATTCTCTCGATCACGGTTGCGCTGCTCTTTTCTCTCTATTGCCTTGAGGTCATGCCGGCAAGTTCACCTTATGGAGAAACAGAGGCGCAATTTGCAGTCAAAAAGGTATTGTCAAGTTGATCGAGTGTTGACGCAAGAGGGCGCCTGTGGTGAAGGTGATCATCATAAGCACCCCCGTCGTGGAAATCTTTGCATGCTCCTGCTATCTCCTTGTCCTAACTGAAAGCTGATTGCCGATCGCTGAACACTTCTCAGGAGGATTTTTTGCATGCCCCAACCACCAGTTGGCATCATTCCTGAACCGAGCCCGAACGCTCGCATGATGGGCACTGCGGGCGATGGGCTGCATGACCACTTGATGGACTGCACTCGGGCGGTCTCGGGCGCGACGTTTTTTGCACCCTCACTCGAAGTGCTCAAGTCGCTCGGGCTACCGTAGTGCGTATCCCATGACTACCTGCGTGTTTCCGCTTGCTTGGATATTCGCTGTGCTGGGAGCTCTGGCCGATCTGACATACGTATTGCCTGTTGCCGCAGAGCCACCACGACCAATTGATGTGATCGAAGATAATAGCTTCCTGATCGAAGAAGCCTACAACCAGGAAGCAGGGGTGGTCCAGCATATTTTTACCGCTCAGTGGGGAGAGAACCGAGACGAGCATCCGCACCAGCGGGGTTGGAACCTCAACTTCACCCAGGAATGGCCGATCTTTTCTCAGCGGCACCAGTTCTCCTACTCCATTCCGTCTTCCTTCATCCGCGAAGGCGGAGATCACCAGGATGGGGTCGGAGATATTCCCCTCAACTATCGTCTCCAGGTGTTGGAAGAAAGCCTCCGGATTCCGGCTTTCGCGCCCAGGTTCAGCCTCATTCTTCCCACCGGCAGCCGCAACGGCGGAACAGGGAATGGGGTCGTCGGTTACCAATGGAACCTGCCGTTGAGCAAAAAGCTGGCATCGCGGTTCGCCATGCACGCCAATCTGGGGCTGACTTATCTGCCCGACGTGCGCGTACCAGTAGATATAGAATCTGGGGCGGAGGCGGATGACGGCACGAGCCGGCGCCTGTCGCCAGCACACTCATTGGTTTCCTACAATCTGGGAGCGAGCGCTATTGTCGCGCTCTCCCCGCGATTTCATCTCCTGCTGGAGTGGACCGGTGTTTTCGAGGAGAGCGTCAACGAGCAAGGAAGAAAAGACCAGGGCTTTAGTGCAGTAATCTCTCCTGGCGTGCGCGCCGCAGTTATCAATCGAGATGAGCTCCAGATCATTCTGGGAGTAGCGGCGCCGGTCGGGCTCACTCGACCGGCGGATGACCATGCGGTGTTTCTCTATCTCTCTGTCGAGCACAATTTTTTATGAGCTGGCGGGATGGAGCTGAGACCCGCCCGCCGCTCACCATTGATTCACCACCGTGGCACCAATCGTCGCGTACTGCGTCATGGAGGCGAGCACTTCACCTGCTAACTCGATCGGGACTGTGCGGCCGATGAGCTTGCCGGGTCTGAGCTTGCCCGACTCCACCATGCGCAGCATCGCTGGATAACGCTGCGGCTGCATGCCTACCGTGCCAATCACTCGCAGTTCTCTGACGACGATGAGATCGACGGGGAATGCGACTTGGCCTTGTTCCCTCTTGGTCGTGAGACCGATCTGCAAATGACGGCCGCGCGTGCGCAAACTCATGATCGAGTTCCGGCAGGTCACTGCCTCTCCCAGTGCATCAATCGAGACATGCGCGCCTCCAGTGGTCAGTTGGACGACTGCCGCAGGCGCATCGTCTTTGGTAGCGTTGACCGTATGCCCCGCGCCCAGTTGCTTCGCCATCGCCAGTTTTTCCTCGTTGATGTCAACCGCGACAACATTCGCGCCCAACGCCGAAGCGATATGCACCGCCGCTAAACCGATGCCGCCACAACCGTGCACCGCGACCCATTCCCCGGCTTGCACTTGCGCCTGATCCACAACCCCGTGAAAAGAAGTCATGAACCGGCATCCCATACTGGCCGCTTCAACGAAAGGAATCGACTCCGGCAAGGGAACCAGATTGAGATCTGCCAGGGGCACGTGGGCGAGCCGTCCGTAGCCGCCGCTGTACATAAACCCTGCGGGTCCCACGTTGGGACACACGTTTTGGTGACCGGCGAGGCACTGCTCACAGGCGCCGCAGCTGAAGTTAAAGGGACAGACCACGCGGTCCCCCTTTTTGAATTTCGTGACCTGTGGGCCAACCTCCTCTACCACTCCACAATATTCATGGCCGATAACCCGCGGCAGTTGCAGCGTCAGGCCGATCCAGGCCCAGTCTCCAACCCAGACGTGCCAGTCACTGCGGCAGATACCGTTGGCCTCGACCCGTATGATTGCATCCCGCGAACCGGGCTGCGGGTCCGGCCAGTTGTGATGCACCACCATGGGTTTGTTCAACTCTTCGATCACTGCTGCCTTCATGAGGCACCTCCTGTGCGAGACCTTGCGCGGTTACCCTATGCCGAGGCTTGTCTCTCTGTCAAGACAGACGGAAGCTAAGACCATATCTGCAAGATTGACCTTCCTCCGAGGGGTCACTCTACGTGGGCGCTGGACTGACTGACCCCCGACTCTCTTGACCGTTCTTGGTCTACCGTCTAGTGTTCATGGCTAACAGACGGATAGGAGGCCCCCTTGACCATGCTGACCGCTCCCTCTCGCTATTTTACTGAAGAGCACGAGATGTTCCGCGAGCAAGTGCGAAACTTCGTGAACAAAGAAATCTCGCCGCATATCGATCAGTGGGAGCAGGAGGAATTGTTTCCCAAGTCGCTCTATCGCCGCATGGGGGAACTGGGTTTTCTTGGCATCCGCTACCCCGAGCAGTACGGCGGCAGTAACGGCGACATCTGGATGACCATCGCTTTCTGTGAGGAGATGTGCCGTTGCCGGGCACTGGGCTTGCCGATGAGCGTCCTGGTCCATACTGATATGTCCTCGACCCATATCGCTCGCTATGGAACTGAGGAACAGCGCCAACAGTATCTGGTGCCCATGATTAAGGGTGAAAAAGTGTGCGCCATTGCGGTTTCCGAACCTGCCGCCGGTTCAGATGTGGCTGGCATTCAGACCACGGCGGTGCGAGACGGCGACTCGTACGTCCTGAACGGATCCAAGATCTTCATTACCAACTCGGTCCATGCTGATGTGTTCTGTGTTGCCGCGAAGACTCAGAAAGACAAAGGCCATAAAGGCATCTCGATGTTTCTTGTCGAGCGTGACACGCCGGGTTTCCGCTTGGCAAAAAAGCTGCGAAAGCTGGGGAACAACACCTCTGACACCGGAGAATTGGTCTTTGAGGACGTACGCATCCCACGCCAGAACCTCATTGGTGAAGAGGGCAAGGGATTCTATTACATCATGGGCAACTTCCAGGATGAGCGCCTGATTGCGGCTAGTATGGCGGTGAGTGCGGCGCAGCAGGCGCTGGAAGATACGCTGCGTTACACCCGGGAACGTCGCACGTTTGGGAAACGCCTCTTTGACCACCAAGTGATCGCCCATCGTTTGGCCGATTTGGCTACCGAGTTAGAGGCGGCCCGGCAACTTACCTACTATGCCGCTGATATGCTCCAGCATGGCGGCGATTGCAGCACAGAGGTGTCGATGGCGAAGCTTTTCGCTTCGGAGGTGGCGAACCGTATTGCCTATGATTGTCTGCAAATGCATGGTGGCTACGGTTACATTCAGGAATTTCCCATCGAGCGATTTTTCCGTGATATTCGCATTAGCCCGATTGGTGGTGGCACCTCGGAGATCATGCGAGAGATTATCGCCAAACGGGGACTAGACCGTGATTAAGCCAGAACAGGGAGCACGGCCGATCCAGCTGTGTTATCAAGCCCACAGTTCTTGTCCGGTGGAGGCACAGGCCGACGGCCTGGGCCTGGCGGGTGGTGGTTGTGGTGGTGGAACATTTGCCCTCAGGCTCACCAGTGGAGCGGAGGTGGAGGAGTGGGGAGGATGGGCCCATGGGAATCATGCTCGAAGTCGAAGTCCCGCAAGAGGTGTTTAGTCGGCGGATCCAGCCATTCGGCGTTGCTCTCGCCGAAGTCTCGTGGCGAGTGAAAATGTTCACCCACGATGGAGTTGTGCTGGCGGCGCTTTATCTTGAAGAACCAAATTTAATCATTGCTCTGTCCTTCTGGCCACACGAAGAAGACGCGCGCTCATACTTTAAAGGCGCCTTCGAGATCAGTCTGTACACGGCCGGCGGTCCAGAGGGGCGAGTTCGTCTTGAGGTACAACTCGACGCAGCGACAGTAGAGGAACTCTTTATGGCTGCGAATCTGATCAATCCCCATCCCAGTCGCGTGAGTGCCCGACGTGCGGAGCAGCACTTCACCAACTTCCTGAATGCCAATTTTCCTGACGCCGTGGTAACGTGGGCGCAAACACACCGATGGCGACAAGAGCCTGGTCTTACCGGCTCTGGGATACCCATACGGGTGGGGTAGGTAGAACAGTGAAGAGTGAAAAGTGATGAGTGATGAGTGAAAAAGGAGAGTATGCTTCTCTTCATTCTTCATTCTTCACTCCTTTAACCTCTTTGGAGAAGGAATAGTGCGCCTGTTACCTGAAATTGCTAACCGCAAGAGTCCCCGTGCCTTTCAGACTCGGCCCGTAGAAGAAGAGAAAATTCAACTGCTCCTGGAAGCGTTTCGTTGGGCACCGTCATCCTACAATAAGCAGCCGTGGCGCATCGTCCTTGTGACTGATCCGACCGTACGTGAACGAATGCACGAAGGACTGATGACTGGGAATCGCCGCTGGGCGGTGAAAGCCCCGATTTTGGCCGTGATTGTTTCACGGGTCGAGGCTGACGACGTACGCCACGATAACGCTATCCCTTACTATTTGTACGACTGTGGCCAAGCAGCCATGAGTCTTGTCCTCCAAGCTGAGCACCTGGGGTTACGCTGCCATCAGATGGCCGGCTGGGAACAAGGGCCGATCCGTGCGGCGTTAGGGGTTCCTGACGAGGAACAGCCTATTGTTGTCATGGCCATTGGCTACGAGGGCGACATCACCGAGCTGGACGAGCGTTCGCGTGAGAAGGAAATGGTCCCGCGCATGCGCAAGGAAGTCCGTGAATTTGCCTTTCGTGACCATTGGGGTAAGCCGGCATTCTAAGGGTTCAGGGTTGAGGGTTAGGGAGGAAAGACCCTAGACAGTTTTCGACTTTTTTCAGTATAGTGTCCTGGTCGGAATCCTAGCTCAAGGAGGAACTGCATGACTGACGAAGAACTCAAAGAGAAAATCAAAGAAGTGCTGTCCGAGATAGGCGTGTGGTCTGGCCATCGGGAGATGACCATCGATGATATCGCTACCATCCAGCCAGGGTTGGCCCGCATCATGCCTGAGGTTGGGCAACGTACCTGGAAGCTCTACTACGCAGCTAAGGAGGGACACTGGGAACTGGCGAATTTCCAGTGGAAAGAGATCCAGGAACTGATGGAACTCGGAGCGTTCACGCGACCGAAACATGAAGAGGCGCTGCATCAATTCCTCGCCGAGGATTGGCCGTCGATCGGTAAAGCGATCAAGGACAAGGACTTCGCCGCTTTCGAAGCGGCGTTTCATCATGCCATTGAACAAGCGAACGCCTATCATGAACTGAAAGACAAGCCCTACATCCGTTGGCAACTGCCGAGCCAACCGCCACCCGACCTGGATATGAAGCCAAGAGGAAAAAGTAAGTAAGGCTCTTAAGGAGGGAATTCCCATGATCTACGAGCTGCGGACCTACCAATTAGTGGTCGGTGGACTCCCTGACTATCTCGAAGTCGCGCGCACCAAGATCCTTCCTGCCATCGCTGAATACGGTCTCAAACCGGTTGGCTTCTGGTACAGCGAAGTCGGTCAACTCAACGAAGTGGTGCATCTGTGGGCCTACGCAGATCTGAATGAGCGCCAGGAGAAGTGGGGAAAGTGGGCGCGGGACCCGCGTCGCACTGAGGTGATGGCAAAGTTACGCGGGGTCGTGATTAGCCAGAGCAATAAGATTCTGTCGCCGACAGATTTTTCGCCGATGAAGTAGTAGGAGGGGCACGGCGCCGCCGCGCCCCGCACGAACGAGGAGACCCTCTCCTATGGCTAACGACACTTTCGCGGCACGATTACAAAAAGAAATTGATCCGCTGCAAGAGCGGCTCATGTATCATCCGCTGAACCAGGCGATCTTTAACGGTACGCTGCCGGTGCCGGTTCTGCGGGAGTACGCCAAGCAAGCGTATTTGTGGAAACGCTATGCTCAGGATCTCTTGCCTGTGTTGATTCCTAAAGCTCCAGATGACGTCCGGCGCCTATTGATCAAAAATTTGGTGAGTGAGGAAGGCCTGGGTGGTGACCCCCCACACCTACAATTGCTCATTGAGTTCGGAGAAGAGATCGGTGCCCATCCCGAAGATTTTTACTCTGCTGAGCCGATTCTTGAAGTCGATGCCCTGTGTAATTTCTACGCCCGCATCTTTTACGGTGGCACTATAGTTGAGGCGGCGGCCGGCTTTAACTTCGCCTTTGAGGGGTTGCTTGCCCGTGAGTATCCCAAGATCGCTGCAGCGCTCAAGCAGCATTATCATATCGGTCCCAAAGGATTGCGTTTCTGGGAGATCCATGTTGAGGCAGATGCTGAGCACAGCAGTGATGGTGAAATGATTCTGAACAGGTACGCCACGACCCCAGAGTTGCAGACAAGAGCCCGGCGAGTTGCGCTGGTGGGGCTTGAGCACCGCTACGTCGCGATGGATGGGGTCTATCGACGTTTTGGGGCGATGTAGCTGATCAGTTCCCTTCATGCCTCAGAGAGGTTGGCGCGTGCAGTTCCCACATCGAGGAGGGGAGTATTGCAGTACGGCCCTCCAAATCGCTCTTCTTGTTGGGGTTCTCTCTTGTCAGCCTCCCCCTCCAGAGAAACTCGTCGGACAAGGAATCGTCCAGAAGGTCGTCGCTGAAGACCGACGAGTCGTCATTGCTCACGACGACATTCCCGGCTTCATGAAGGCGATGACAATGAGCTTTGAGGTGCGCAATCCCGCCCTGCTGGAAAAACTCACACCAGGAGAGAGAGTCCGCTTTACCTTGGAGAAAACCGATCAAACGTTATATCTCGTAGCGGTAGAAAAAGAGGAGACAGGCAGTAGCTCACCTTAACATCCATTTGCCCTGCAGCGCTGTAAGAAAAACTAGGAACAGTGGCACGATTGTCCATTTCATGCTACCAAGGCCACGGCCCCTGAGAGAGGAGACGCAATGGCGCCGCTGGCAACACTAGGATTAGGGCTCTTACTAGGCCTGAAACATGCCTGTGATTCCGATCACCTGATTGCGGTCTCAACTATTGTGGCGCGTGAACGCTCGGCGTGGCGGTCGTTGCGAATCGGTCTCTTCTGGGGTATTGGCCACACTCTGACCTTGCTCATCGTCGGTTTGGTTGTACTGGGATTGAAAAAACAGATTCCTCCCCTGATTGGCTTATCGCTCGAGTGCCTAGTCGGTCTAGTGCTCATAGGGCTCGGGATATCAACGCTGTACGATTGCTGGCGGAAACGGGTCCATGTTCATAGCCACGTGCATGCGGGTACCTTACACACACATTTTCATGCGCATGTGGAGAGTCTTGCTCATCAGCACCCCCATCCCACACGACTAGGACTCAAACCTGTTTTGCTCGGCATGGTCCACGGTTTGGCTGGAAGCGCGGCACTCATGCTGCTCGTCCTGACTGCCATTCCTTCTCCTGCACTGGGGTTGCTTTACGTAGCGATTTTTGGTTGTGGGTCGATCGTCGGTATGGGACTCGTCAGCCTCCTTATGGGGGTGTTCTTTTCCCTTGCCACTGCCCGTCTCCATGACCTGGATCGTGGCATCCGTCTGACAGTTGGTACCCTGAGTACGGCTTTTGGTGTATGGATGGTAATGGAGATTGGATTTATCCAGGGGCTCTTTCTTACGTAAGTAGCATCCAATGAGTCTCTCGCGTTCAGTTTTCGTGTCAGCTCTGTGTTCGTGCATAGTGCATAGTGCAGCTCTGGGCCTGGCTGCTACGTTAGTGGTGTCCCAGCCTCATC
>CAZAYE010000009.1:13373-16607 GCA_964489255.1 uncultured Enterobacteriaceae bacterium | reverse complement strand
ATCTACACGCGTAAGATCGTCGGCAGCGTCAGATGTGTATAAGAGACAGAGTCCATAGCCGCCGCGTACCGTTAGACGAAAGGGTGGATATCGCGCAGCTCGCGCGTGCGACACCGGGATTTTCGGGAGCCGACCTGGAGAACTTAGTCAATGAGGCTGCTCTCTTAGCGGCGCGCCAGAACAAAGACAAAGTCGACATGCTCGATTTTGAACTTTCCAAAGATAAGGTCCTGATGGGGGCAGAGCGGCGGAGCATGATTTTGAGTGCCGAAGAACGGCGGAACACCGCCTATCACGAAGCCGGTCATGCCTTGGTCGCACGGCTCACGCCCGGCACTGACCCAGTCCATAAGGTGACGATTATTCCCCGCGGTATGGCTTTGGGGGTTACCCAGCAAGTGCCTGTAGATGATCGCCACACCTGGTCAAAAGAGTACATCTTAAACCGCTTGGCGATCATGCTCGGTGGGCGAGTGGCGGAAGAACTCGTCTTGGGTCATATGACGACTGGTGCGGGCGATGACATTGAGAAGGCCACAGACTTGGCGCGTCGCATGGTCTGTGAGTGGGGAATGAGCGAACGGCTGGGGCCTATGACCTTTGGGAAAAAAGAGGAGCAGATCTTTCTCGGCCGCGATTTCACGCAAATGAAGGATTATTCAGAGAAAACTGCGATCGAGATTGATAATGAGGTCCACCGTATCATTATGGAGTCGTATGAGCGAGCCAAAGGGCTCTTAGGATTGAATCTCACGGTTCTGCACAAGATGGCTGAGGTCTTACTCGACAAAGAAGTCCTTGATGGAACGGAGATCGATGAGATCATTAAACACTTTGGCAATGGTAACGGTGCCCTGAACGAGTCGCACACCACGGCTGAGGCGGTGTCCTAGCCGTCCACTTTTTGTTTACTCCTTGCAAAAAATCGGCTCGTTCTCAGGCGCAGGTCCTCATAGCCGAAACCTCTTCTGGCTGACCGTTCCTGGCGAACGGCTGCTCGCTGACCAGCGCGCATGATCGACTTGTTCACCCAAATCCGCTGGCAAGACATGCTCGATGTCACCCTGATTGCCGGTGGGGTGTACTGGATCATTCACCTGATTCGTGGCACCCGCGCGGTCCAGATGCTGCTTGGGTTGGTGGTCCTGTTTCTGACCTACCTCGGCTCGCAATATTTTGAGCTGTACACCCTCAACTGGGTGTTGGACAACTTTCTCAGTTCTATCCTGTTAGTGATTGTGGTGCTGTTTCAGAATGACATCCGTCGGGCACTGACTGAGGTGGGGCGTGGATCGCTCTTCGGCGTCGGCGAACAGACGGCGTATGGTCCGGTCCTCGAGGAGGTCGCGAGGGCGGCGGTCTTTCTCGCTGGCAAACGTATCGGGGCACTGATCGTGCTTGAACGGGAGATTGGCCTGAATGAATACGTTGAGGTTGGCACCCAACTGGATGCACGGGTGAGTAAAGAATTGCTTTGTAGTATATTTCCTTCAACCTCGCCCCTCCATGATGGGGCGGTGATGATTCAGCGTGGCCGCATCACTGCGGCTGGGTGTTTCTTACCGCTGACGACGAATCCGAATATTAGCAAGGCCCTTGGCACTCGCCATCGGGCCGCTATCGGACTGACGGAGGAGACCGACGCCGTCGTCGTGGTCGTTTCCGAAGAAGAGGGCACGATTTCTCTCGTGCGTGAGGGGCGCATTACCCGTGATTTGGATACCGGAGCGTTGCATACCGCGCTCCAACAGTTGTTTAGCCATGAACTGGGGTGGAAGAAAGCTTAAAGCCCTCGTTTTCCGGAATGGCACTTGGGCTCGGGGTCTTTGGCGCGCTCCCGGTTGGCGAAGAAAGCTTAAGGCTCGTTTTCCGGAATGGCACGCTGAAGATTTTCTCCGTGGCGTTCGCCTGTGGCCTGTGGCTGCTCGTCAATGCCGGGGAGCGTGACACCGAGAAAACCTTAGAGGTGCCGATCGATCTGCGCAACCTGCCCCCCCAATTGATGGTCATTGGACCACGAGTGGACTCGGTTGATTTGCAGGTCATGGGCCCTCGCACCCTCCTGGGCCGCTTCAATCCAAAGAAGATCACCCTTGATCTGAGTAGGGTACGGCCAGGACCGGCCTCGTTCCGTATCAGTGCTGACCTGTTAAGTCTCCCACGTGGAGTCAAAGTCGAGCGTATCAGTCCTGCGCAAGTCAATCTGGAGATTGCTGCCGTCCTGAAGCGCACAGTTCCTGTACAGCCCGAGTTCGTGGGAAAACCACCGCGTGGGTATACGGTGAAGGAAGTGGAGGTCGTCCCGGATAGGGTGGAGATAGTTGGCCCGGCGCCCCAGGTCGAAAAAATAGAGGCGGTGGCGACGGCTCCTGTCGATGTCGGTCGCTTGACGCAAGCGCAGACTCGGGAACTGATGCTGCGGGGGCCGGAAGGGGATTTAATCACCTATAATATCGAGCGAGTTCGCGTCCGGATCGATATCCAAGAAGTGATGCTGACCCAAGAGTTTCGCCGGTTGAAGGTCGAAATCAAAAATGCGGCGTTTCAAGCGATACCCCGACCGTCACGGGTAGCTATCACCGTACGTGGGCCCCAACAGCTTGTTGAACAGCTCAAAGTGTGGGACGGAGAAATCTTCGTCGATGCGACTGGTTTGGGTCCGGGGACGGTCTCCCTGCCGGTGAACGTGCTGTTGCCTCCGAGAATCGAGCTGGTGTCCCAGGAACCGGATGAGATCGAAGTGAAGTTGTTGCCAGACAACAAAAAGCCCTCACAGAAACAGACCCCAGCGAGGAAAAAGCGAGGCCGGACATGACAAAAAATGAAGCTAACCACGAGCGCTTGTTCGGGACTGACGGCATCCGTGGTGTAGCGAACATCGAACCAATGACTGCGGAGACTGCCCTCAGAGTGGGACGGGCGTTAGCCTACGTGTTTCGCCATCGTCCAGGACGGCACAAGATCCTGATTGGTAAGGATACCCGACTTTCCGGCTACATGCTTGAGACCGCTCTCGCTTCGGGCATTTGTTCAATGGGGGTCGATGTCCTCTTGGTCGGACCCGTGCCAACTCCCGGGATTGCTTTCCTCACCCGCAGTTTGAGAGCTGACGCTGGAGTCGTGATCTCGGCATCGCATAATCCGTTTCAAGACAATGGGATAAAAATATTTTCGCGCGACGGCTTCAAGCTGCCGGATGAGATCGAAGATGAGATTGAGTCCTTAGTGCTCGAT
>CAZAYE010000009.1:12059-13363 GCA_964489255.1 uncultured Enterobacteriaceae bacterium | reverse complement strand
CCTACGGCAACCGCAATCGGCAAGGCTTTTCGCGTGGATGATGCGCTGGGTCGTTACAATGTCTTCGTGAAAAACGTGCTCCCTCGACACCTCACCCTGGATGGCCTTACAGTAGTGATCGACTGTGCCCATGGCGCGGCCTACAAGATCGCCCCTGAGGTGTTAGAAGAGTTAGGGGCGCAGGTCATGGCAGTTGGGGTAGATCCAGACGGAGAGAACATCAACCTCGACTGCGGAGCTTTGCATCCGCAGCACATCCAGCGTTTGGTGCGCGAAACCGGGGCACAGGTGGGGGTAGCGTTAGATGGTGACGCAGACCGCGCCATCTTCGTGGACGAGACTGGAGCTGTCGTTGATGGTGATGCGGTGATGGCGATTGCCGCACGGGAGATGGTGCAGAACAGAACGCTGCGGCATGAGACTCTGGTTGGCACAGTGATGAGCAACCTTGGCTTGGAGGTGGCGCTCCGGCAAATGGGGGGAAAGCTGGTCCGTACGCCTGTGGGAGACCGCTACGTAGTCGAAGAGATGCTCCGAGGTGGATATAACCTCGGTGGAGAACAATCGGGGCACATTGTTTTTCTGGATGTGAATACGACTGGTGATGGCCTCATTACCATGCTGTCACTGCTGACGATCATGCTCGAGCGTCAGCGCTCCCTCTCGGAACTGAAACAGATAGTGCAACGGTACCCGCAGGTCCTCATCAACGTCAAAGTGCGCGAGCGACGTGAGCTAACGACTGTCGAACCCATCGCCAAGGCAATGCAGCGCGTAGAACGTATCCTGGGGGAGAAAGGCCGACTGCTCGTCCGCTACTCCGGGACTGAACCTGTTGTGCGGGTGATGGTTGAAGGGGAGGACGAGCAGGTAGTGCGCCAATATGGAGAAGAGGTAGCGGAGGTGGTGCGGAAGCATCTAGGGGTGAGCGAATAGGAGTAAAAGCCACCGCATGTATCTTGTCACCGCCCAAGAGATGCGCGAACTCGATCGACTCACGATCAAAGAGTACGGCACCCCGGGCCATGTGCTGATGGAACGAGCCGGCGCGGGCGTAGTTGAGGCGCTCCTCAGAGAATTTCCCTACGTCCGCCGGGTGCCGGTGCTAGTCTTCGCTGGCAAAGGGAATAACGGCGGAGATGGGTTCGTGATTGCCCGGTTGCTCAAGAAACAAGGAGTGAAGTGTGAAGTTCTTCTCGTGACCAAGAAGACCGAAGTGAAGGGGGATGCGCTGCGTAATCTGACCGCTTTTCTCCGCCTCAGAGGCCCGGTGACTGAAGTCACAGCGCCTTCCCACCTCGACC
>CAZAYE010000009.1:0-12049 GCA_964489255.1 uncultured Enterobacteriaceae bacterium | reverse complement strand
CGAGTGGCGTTCCGGTTGTCGCCGTAGACATCCCTTCCGGTTTGGATGCCGATCGCGGCGAGCCGCTGGGCTCCGCCATCCAAGCTGAGCTCACCGTAACCTTCGGGTATCCCAAGCTCGGCCAGATTGGCGAGCCCGGTGCGCCTTATATTGGCTGCTTAGTCGTCGTAGACATTGGCCTCGCTCCTGAGGCGGTGGCAACGGTGAAACCGCAAACGGTGCTGCTTACCGCAGAATCGGTTGAACCTCTTGTCCGCGAACGTAGACGGGCCGCGCACAAAGGAGATTTTGGTCATCTACTGGTACTGGCCGGAGCCCGTGGCAAGAGCGGCGCGGCGTTGTTGTGCGGAGGTGCCGCCCTCCGTGTGGGAACGGGTCTGGTGACGCTGGCCGGTCCGAGTTCTTTGAACGCCGTGTTTTCCTCGGTTCTTATCGAAGCGATGACGATCCCCTTTCCTGAACGGCCGGATGGCAGCCTCAGTCTCGACGAAGGAGCGATCGCCCAGGCGTTGCAGGGCAAGAGCGCGGTCGCATTCGGTCCCGGTGTTGGGGTCTCGACTGATACGATCGGACTCACCCGGTGGCTGTTTGCGCATGGTGAAAAACCGCTCGTCGTTGATGCGGATGGCCTGAACTGCTTAGCCACAGATTTAACCGCGCTGCGCAGCTCCCGAGTGCCAATCATTCTAACTCCACATCCGGGTGAAATGGCACGCTTACTCAACAAAAGTAACGCTGAGGTGCAAGCCCAACGCCTGGACGTCGCGCGTTCCTTTGCGACGCAGCATCGCTGTTACGTGGTGCTCAAAGGGGCGCACACGGTGATTGCGGCTCCCGACGGGCGGGCCTGGATCAATACGACCGGCAACCCCGGTATGGCCAGCGGCGGTATGGGAGACGTCCTGACCGGAATTCTGGGAGGACTGCTCGCGCAAGGGTATCCTCCCGCAGAAGCGTGTATTCTGGGCGTGTTTCTGCACGGTTATGCTGGTGACTTGGCTGCTCAGGAAAAGGGTGAGGCTGGGATTATCGCGCGTGATTTAATCGAGCGGTTGCCGACTGGACTCCACACGTTACGCCAAACCGCCCTGCGCGAGGACGTGAGCGGCGATGGTGCGTGAAATTCACACCGCCTCTGCCGCAGAGACCAAAGCCTGGGGAGCACGGCTCGCCCGATTGCTTTTCCCAGGGGCGGTGATCGGCCTGGAGGGCGAGCTGGGCGCGGGCAAGACCTGTTTCGTCAAGGGGCTCGCTACTGGGCTCGGCATCAACGAAGAGGAAATCTACAGCCCCACCTTTACTCTGATTGCTGAACATTATAGGGGAAGAATCCCGCTCTACCACATCGATCTCTACCGCCTGGAAGGTGCGGGGATCGAAGAGTTGGGCGTAGACGAGTACCTGTTTGGCTACGGAGTGTCGGCAATTGAGTGGTTTCGCTTCCTGCCGGTCGGCACGGTGGCTGAGTATCTGTTGGTTTCGTTGGTCTTTGTGAACGAAGCAGGACGGATACTGAGATTGGCGGCGTGGGGAGAGAAATACGAACGAGTACTAGAGACGCTTCTGGCTGATTGACTGTTGGTACGCAGAGAGAAGGAGTCGAGGTGTACGATTCAAAGATGACGAGTTAGTTTTTATGTTAATCGTCCAAAAATATGGAGGGACCTCGGTCGGATCGATCGAGCGGATCAGGGAGGTGGCCAAACGAGTCGCGGCCACCCGTGAGGCTGGGCACCAGCTTGCAGTGGTCGTGTCAGCCATGAGCGGCGAGACCAACCGCCTGCTAGCTCTGGCGCAGCAGATTGCTGCCCAACCTGATGAACGGGAAAGCGATGTGCTCATTTCTACCGGCGAACAGGTGTCTGTCGCTCTCCTGGCTATGGCGGTAAAAGCCATGGGCTATGCGGCCTTTTCGTTACTCGGGCACCAGGTGCAAATTTCGACCGACAGTGCCTTCGGTCGGGCGCGTATCAAACACATTAACACCGAGCGTCTCTTGTCTGGCCTCAGGGATGGGCATATCGTGGTGGTCGCCGGTTTTCAGGGGGTGGATGCCGAAGACAACATCACCACCCTGGGCCGTGGCGGCTCGGATACGACCGCGGTCGCCATTGCGGCGGCGACGCAGGCTGATGTCTGTGAAATCTACACTGATGTCGATGGGGTCTACAGCGCGGACCCGCGCATCTGCCCGCACGCCCGCAAGCTGAGTCGCATCTCGTATGACGAGATGCTTGAACTAGCCAGCCTGGGTGCCAAAGTCTTGCAAATCCGTTCGGTGGAATTCGCCAAACGCTACCAGGTGCCGGTGCACATCCGTTCGAGTTTTTCTACCGATGAAGGGACCTGGTTAGTCCGTGAGGATCCCAGCATGGAAGAGGTGATTGTTTCGGGTGTGACGTTTGATCTCGATCAGGCAAAGATTACGATTCTCCACGTGCCGGATCGACCAGGCCTGGCCGCTAAACTGTTTGGTCCAATTGCCGACGATAACATTGTCGTCGACACGATTATCCAGAATGCCAGTGCTGACGGGTTTACGGATCTCACCTTCACTGTACCCAAGGGGGATACGCACAAAGCCCTCGCTCGAGTCAAAGCGGTCGCCGCGGAGATCGGCGCCAGTGGCGTGACCTTCGACACCGAGGTTGCCAAAGTGTCGATTGTCGGGCTGGGAATGCGGAGCCATGCGGGTGTCGCTGCCCATATGTTTCAGATTTTAGCGCGCGAGGGCATTAACATTCAAATGATCTCAACTTCGGAAATTAAAATCTCGGTGGTCATCGACGCGAAGTACACTGAACTTGCGGTCCGTGTGTTGCACGACGCTTTTATTGCTTCCACTTTGTGAGATTTCTATGAAACGGATCACGCTCTACGATACAACGCTCAGAGACGGCTGCCAGTCCGAAGACGTTTCTTTCACGCTTGAGGACAAATTACGCGTCGCCGAAAAGCTCGACGAATTCGGCATTTCTTACATCGAAGGTGGCTGGCCCGGGTCCAATCCGCGCGACGAAGAGTTTTTCAGTGCGGTGAAAAAACTCCGTCTGAAGCACGCCCGCATTGCCGCGTTTGGTTCGACCCGTCGAGCTAACATTGCCGCGGCCGAAGACTTCAACCTCCGCCTATTGCTCAAGGCAGAGACTCCGGTCGTGACCATCGTCGGGAAAACCTGGGATCTGCATGTCCGTGATGACTTGCGCATCTCGAAAAAGGCTAATCTGGAGGTCATTGCGGATTCTATTGCCTACCTGAAGAAGCGGGTGGATGAAGTCTTTTTCGATGCGGAGCACTTCTTTGATGGATACCGGGCGAATTCGGAATATGCGCTCGAATGTCTCGCGGCTGCGGCGCAGGCGGGAGCGGACATTCTGATCTTATGTGACACTCGTGGTGGCAGCATGCCCCACGAAATCTTGGCCGCGACCCGGGCTGCCGCGCAGGCGGTGAAGGTGCCGCTTGGCATTCACTGTCACAACGACTGTGAATTGGCTGTGGCGAATTCGCTGGCTGGAGTCGAAGGAGGTGCCGTGCAGGTGCAGGGCACGATTAACGGCTTTGGCGAGCGCTGCGGCAACGCCAATCTCTGTTCGGTCATCCCCAATTTGCAGCTCAAGTTTGGTTATCAGTGTGTGAATCCGACGCAGCTCAAAAAGCTCACTGAACTTTCCCGCTTCGTGTACGAGCTGGCCAACCTCGAGCCGAACAAACGCCAGTCCTATGTGGGCGTCAGCTCCTTTGCCCACAAGGGCGGCTTACATGTGGCAGCGGTGCAGAAAAACCGTGAAACCTACGAGCACATCGATCCAGAGGTGGTGGGCAATACCCAACGGGTCTTGGTTTCCGATCTGTCCGGCCGCAGCAATGTCCTTTATAAGGCGAAACAGTTCGGTCTCGATGTCGAGAGCGCCGATCCGGCAGTGAAAACGATTCTGGACGAAGTCAAGCGCCTGGAGAACGCGGGGTTTCAGTATGAGGGGGCAGAAGGGTCGTTTGAGTTGTTGATGCAAAAGGCGCTCAACGGGAAGGTACAGCATTTCCGTCTGATCGGCTTTCGAGTCATTGATGAGAAGCGCAGAGAAGATGAGCCTCCGTTGTCTGAGGCGACGATTATGATTGAAGGACCAGATGGTGCGGTGGAGCACACGGCGGCCCAGGGAAACGGTCCGGTCAACGCACTCGACCGCGCTCTGCGTAAGGCACTCACGAAATTTTATCCTCAACTGGAGACAGTGGAATTGCATGACTACAAGGTCCGCGTCCTTGGTGGTGATGCCGGTACTGCTGCCACGGTCCGCGTGCTCATCGAGTCTGGGGACGAACATGACCGGTGGGGAACCGTAGGCGTGTCGCCGAACGTGATCGAAGCAAGCTGGCAAGCCCTGGTCGATAGCATCGAGTATAAGCTGTACAAGGATAAGAAGCATGCAGCGAGCAGCCACAAGAGTCATGGCTAATGCCTGATGCGCGCGGAGTGAAAACACTGACTTAATCGTCGACAGATTTCGTGGCTTAATCTTCAACATTCCATCCTCCTGGCTACAGTTCGCTGAAAGCTGACTGCTGAGAGCTGAGGGCTTGTTATGTTCTGGGAGCAACTCAAAGAAGACATCCAAGCGGTTTTCGAGCGCGACCCAGCCGTGCGCTCGAAGTGGGAGGTCGTATTTGCGTATCCGGGGTTTCATGCCGTGCTCTTTCATCGCCTCGCCCATTGGTTATGGATCCAGGGATGGACAACGCTCGCCCGCGTTATGAGTCACCTCTCCCGCTTCCTCACTGGTATTGAGATTCACCCCGGCGCCCGTATTGGGCGGAGATTGTTTATTGACCACGGTATGGGAGTGGTCATTGGTGAGACCGCAGAGATCGGGGATGACGTCACCTTGTATCAAGGGGTTTCTCTGGCTGGGACCAGCCTCGAGAAGGGAAAACGTCATCCCACAATCGAAGATTGGGTCTTAATTGGCGCGGGGGCGGCCGTACTGGGACCTATCACGATTGGCCGGCACAGTCGGGTCGGTGCCGGTTCCGTGGTGGTACATTCGGTCCCGGCGCATTCCACGGTTGTTGGTATTCCTGGCAAGGTAGTGCAAGAGGCCGGGCGCCACCAGCCTTCCGGGAAGCCAATTATTGACCTTGACCATGCGGACCTCCCAGATCCTCTCGCGCGTGCGCTTTCGACGCTGCTCGCGCATGTCGAGATGATTGAACGTCAGTTAGAAGAAGTCACTTCGCGGCAAGGCTCGCTCGAAAATCGTTTTGCCGAAGGAGATGAAGATCTCCAGCGCGTACGAGCCCTGCTCAAGAACGGCGGCGCAATGTGAACCCGAGCCGGGCGCGTGAGCAAGCGGGGGTTATGTTCCACTCCCTCACGGTCGCGGCTGAGCCTCTCTTTGTTGCTCATTTATTGACAAACTTGCTGAATCCTCAGACAATAGCCTTTTCACAGGTCTGGTCCTGTGGGGTTGTGAGGTCGAAGTGGTGTGGGAGTGGGGAAAGATTGGACTGTACGTTCTTTTCGTGCTGGTCTGCGGGTATCTCTCAGCCTGTAGCAGCGCAATTTATTACCAAGTACGTGCAGGAGATACCCTCTCAGGGATCGCCCAACGCCACGGCATATCTTATCAAGAGATTGCCCGCTACAACGCGATCCGCAATCCTGACAGATTAGATGTTGGGCAATGGTTACGTATTCCGCCGCCAAAGCAATCACGTACCGCCAGCCAGACTACCTCTGAGAAGCGTACAAGCGCCCGTGCCATGCCTGAGAAGCGACAAGATTTCAGCCCGCTTCTGCCGGACAGAGATCGACTCACGAGTGATTCTTTCTTCTCCTGGCCCGTAGCGGGGGAAGTCACGTCAAGGTTTGGACCACGGAATGGCAGTTTCCACGATGGCGTCGATATCTCAGCCCCCGAAGGGACACCAGTCTTGGCTGCAGCGGATGGTCAGGTCATCTTCAGTGACACACTCCGAGGCTATGGCAATGTTGTCATTGTTCGTCATGCCAATGGGTATATCACTGTCTATGCGCACAATCGGGTCAATCTCGTCAAAGAAGGACAAATCGTGCGGCAGGGGAAACAGCTCGCCGAAGTCGGACAGAGCGGACGCGCCTCTGGCGCCAATCTGCATTTTGAGGTGCGGAAAAACAATTTAGCCAAGGACCCACTTCGCTACCTTCCCCAGGACCGTCGTACTGTGCTAAAGGAACCTGCGTCGTAGGGATGTGAGGAGACTCCATGTCCGACCTGAAACGCTTCATTCGTGACGTGCCGAACTTTCCCAAAGCTGGCATCATGTTCCGCGACATCACCCCGCTCTTAGCCAATGGCCTAGCCTGGCGTGAAACTGTGGACCGCATCGCTGAACGCTATCGCGACCGGATCGATGTAGTCCTTGGCGTGGAATCGCGTGGCTTCCTCATTGGTTCTGCTGTGGCGTACACCCTGGGCTGTGGAATCGCGGTAGTCCGCAAACCCGGAAAATTGCCGGCGGCGAAATTCAATGCCAACTATGCGCTGGAATACGGCACTGATACCCTCGAAATTCATCAGGATGCCTTCGTCCCTGGTAGCCGGGTGCTGATCGTAGACGATTTGCTCGCTACCGGCGGCACAGCCGCGGCGGCTATTTCGTTGGTGCGGCAGTTGCGTGGAGAAGTTGTGGAAGCCGCGTTCATTATCGAGTTGACGTTTCTGAGCGGCCGCCAGCGCCTTGCCCCTTGTGGGGTGTTCTCATTGATTCAATACGACAGTGAGTGAGCGCACTGGGGAGACAGTGATCCAGGCTATTCTGTTCGATCTTGATGGCTTGATGGTTGATAGCGAGCCGCATTCGCTGGCGTCCTGGCAAGCTATCCTCTCGCTCCGACAGGTGACGCTCGAACAGGCAGTGATTGAGCGCCTGTTTGGCCTGCGCCAGCTTGAGGCGGCTCGCCTGCTGGTCGATGTCTATAGCTTGACCGAGGATCCCTTCCAGTTGGCTCGCGAGAAAGAAGAATACCAGATCTGCCACCTGGACGGGCAGGTGAAGCCGATGCCGGGACTCTTTGGACTGCTGGACGAAATTGCTCAACGAGGGTTGCTTACGGCTGTTGCCAGCAGCGGAGTGCGACGTTACGTTGATGCCGTGCTCAAGGCGGTTGATCTAGCCGGACGCTTTCACGTTGTCGTGACCGGTGACGAAGTGCGCGACGGCAAGCCGGCGCCTGATGTCTTTCTTGCGGCCGCACATGCTCTGCAAACTGACCCTCAATCTTGCCTAGTGTTAGAGGATGCTCCCTCTGGTGTGCAGGCAGCAAAAGCGGCAGGCATGCGCTGTGTGACGGTCCCGAATACCCACACGCAGGCCCTTGACCTCTCCTTGGCAGATTTTATTTTCCCCTCGCTGTTCGCCGTACACGACGCGTTGCCAAGCCTCGTCGCTGCGTGAGCGTGACCGTTTCGTCTTCTGCTCCTCAGTCGTATAATGCCTGACATGGCTGAGGCATTGTTCCGCGAGATCGAGCATACCGCTGACCTCGGTATCGAAGTCGAGGCTGGCACGCCAGGCGAACTCTTCCGCCGTGCTGGCCTCGCCCTGTTTTCTCTCATGGTAAGCCTGGAGGGAGTGGAGGAGCGTGAGAAACGGGAAGAGCTTGTACAAGCTGAAGGCTGGGAAGAGCTCTTGCATGAATGGCTCTCTCGTCTGCTGCATGGATTTCTACAGGATAGCTTTATCGCGGTAACTATTACCATTACGGACATTGATTCAACTCACATCCGTGCTCAACTGGCCGGTGAGAAGCTTGATTATGAACGACACGCCTTCGAGACTGAGATCAAAGCCGTGACGTATCATCAGCTCTCAGTCACTTGCGAAAATGGTCTTTGGCGAGCACGGGTTATTTTTGACGTGTGAGAACCTTATGGCAAACGTTCCAATCCGTCAGATCACTGACTATCTATGGGAAATTCCTCAGCAGGGTGGCATGCGTGTGCCTGGTCGCATCTATGCGACGCGCGAACTGATGGCCGACATCCAAAAAGATGAGGCCCTGCAGCAGGTCGCCAATGTTGCCCATCTACCAGGTATCGTTGGCTACTCCCTCGCCATGCCAGATATTCATTGGGGGTATGGCTTTCCTATTGGTGGTGTAGCCGCAGTGGATGCGGCGGAAGGCGTGATTACACCCGGCGGAATCGGATTCGATATCAACTGTGGCGTCCGCTTGGCCGTCACCAATCTCCAGGCGAGTGAGATTCACAATAAGCTTTCGACTTTGGCTGATGCACTATTTGCGACGATCCCCTGCGGTGTGGGTGCTGAGGGGGCGATCCCGAAGCTGAGCAAAGTTGAAGAGAAAAAACTGACCTCACAAGGAGCGAAGTGGGCGATTGCGCGTGGGTATGGATACAGTGGAGACCTCGACCATATTGAGGAAAATGGGTGCCTCGCGGGAGCGGACCCAGAGACGTTGACTGATGAGGCTTTAAGTCGTGGCCTCACGCAGGTCGGCACGCTGGGCTCAGGGAACCACTTCTTAGAGGTTGACCGGGTCGAAGAAATCTACCACCCCGACGTTGCCGCAGCTCTCGGACTCTCGCTCGGACAGGTCGCGATCATTATCCACTCAGGCTCGCGCGGGCTTGGCCATCAGACTTGCGAGGATGCCCTCAAGGTGATGAACAAGGCGATGGAGAAGTATCACATCAGCGTGCCGGACCGACAGCTTGCCTGCGCTCCTATCTCGTCGCCAGAGGGGCAACACTATCTGGCCGCTATGGCCTGTGCCGCCAATTACGCATGGGTCAACCGCCAGGTGATGATGGGGCTGGCTGAGCAGGCCTTCCTGAGGGTGTTGCAAATCTCGCCGCGCGACTTAGGTATGCGACTTATTTATGATGTCTGCCACAACATCGCCAAGCCAGAGACCCACGAGATCGACGGCGTCAAGCGCAAAGTCTGGGTGCATCGCAAAGGGGCCACGCGCGCGTTTGGTCCCGGTCATCCGGCGATTCCCGCGGTCCTCCGTCCGCTCGGACAACCGGTATTGATTCCCGGGGATATGGGCCGCTACTCATTTCTACTCATTGGCACCGAGCAAGCCATGCGTGAGACTTTTGGCTCGACCTGTCACGGTGCCGGTCGGGTCATGAGCCGAGCGCAGGCGAAAAAAGCCGGTCGGGGGCGAGACCTGGACCAAGAACTTGGCAAGGAAGGAGTGATCGCTCGTTACCGCGGCAAGGGCACGTTTGCTGAGGAGATGCCCTATGCCTATAAAGACGTGGCCGATGTAGTGGAGGTGGTAGATCGAGCGGGGATTAGCAAAAAAGTCGTGAAGTTAAAACCAATGGCTGTAATCAAGGGGTGAGAACCCTAAACCCGTTCGTGCTTCGACAAGCCTGTCCTGAGTGTCATCGAAGGGCTCAGCACGAGCGGAGCATCATTCCCGATTGCACGATCTGTTCCGTTCGCCCTGAGCCCGTCGAAGGGCGAGGGACGGGTTTTGTAGCTTGTCAAAGGACGACTAATGATGGACCCTGCAAAGACCCTCTTCTATGACATCGACACTCAACGTGACTTCATTCTGCCTGGAGGAAAACTCTACGTCCCTGGCGCGGAGAGCATTCTGCCGCGACTGGAAGAACTCTCCAACTTCGCCTATCAAAAGGGCATTGCCATCGCCGGCTCGGTGGATCGTCATTTCCCCACCGACTCAGAGCTGCAACCCAACGGGGGAGCATACCCAGAACACTGCATGGATGGGACTGAGGGACAGAAAAAAGTAGCAGCGACTGCCCCGCAGCATCCTATCTGGATTGAAAATCGGGACTATGCAGAGGCAGAACTGCAAGCCCTACTGCGAAGCGACGGAGAGATTTATATCGAGAAACAGGATATCGATGTCTTTGTTGGCAACCGCAACGCTGCGTATGTACTCGACACTTTGGTGCAGGGGAAAGAAGATGTCGTTGTGTATGGTGTCGTGACCGAGATTTGTGTAGACCTCGCGCTGGCCGCGCTCAAAGACCGCCCGGTTCGTTTGCATGTGCCTGTGGATGCCATTGCTGCGCTCAGTGAAGAAAAAGGGAAAGAGACGGTGGAAAAGTGGCGTCGCTGGGGAATTCACTTGACCACAGTGGCGGAGGTAAAAGCAAAATTGGCTTCCAACTCCTCACGAGCCAATCCTTTGTCACCCTGAGCACAGCGAAGGGTCCCATTTTACCCGGACCTGTGAGATGCTTCGCTGCGCTCAGCATGACACTGGTGGAACGGATGCTGTTTAGTGAGGCGTTGTTAGGTACTCAGCGTAGCAATAGTGGAAACAACCCTCAAAATCGTAGAGCGTGCTGACATTGAACTCCTTTTACAATTCATGCGAGAGTACTACGAGTTTGATCATCTGCCGTTTGATGAGCAAATCGCGCGTGCCGCGTTAGAAAAGTTGGTGGGTGATGATGCTCTAGGCCGTGTGTGGTTGATCCATTATGAGGACAAGGCTGTTGGCTACCTGGTACTCACGCTTGGCTACAGTTTGGAGTATGGCGGACGCGACGCCTTTATTGATGAAGTCTATATTCGCGCGAGCCATCGAGGGTATGGAATTGGGACAAGTGCTCTTCGGTTCGCTGAAGAGAGGTGTCGCGCCCTTGGCGTGCGTGCTCTGCACCTCGAAGTCGAGCGTGCGAACACCAACGCCCTCGGTGTGTATCGTAAAGCTGGGTTTGTCGATCACGATCGGTATTTGCTGACAAAACGGATTCTAAAGAAGGAGGGACAGGTATGAGCAAAGCCCTAGCGAATGTGAAGGTGTTGGATCTCACCCAGTTCGAAGCCGGCACTTCGTGCACCGAGATGCTGGCCTGGCTGGGAGCGAATGTGATCAAGGTTGAGTCTCCTCGTGGCGGAGACCAAGGGAGACGGGCGTTTGCCGAGAAACCGGGTCAGGACGGCGTATATTTTATCCTGCTCAACGCCAACAAGCGCAGTATCACGCTGAACCTCAAGAGCGAGGAAGGTCAGAAAATCTTCAAGTCCTTAGTGCCAAAATTTGACATCGTAGTGGAGAACTATTCCTTAGGAACGATGGAGAGCCTGGGACTTGGATACGACGTCCTCCGTAGCCTCAACCCCCGCATCATCTACGCCACGATTAAAGGGTTCGGAACCTACGGTCCCTATGCGCCCTACAAAAGCTTCGACATGATCGCCCAGGCGGCGGGTGGCGCCATGAGTGTAACCGGCTTGCCGGGCTCACCTCCGGTAAAACCTGGGCCGACCATTGGTGACACTGGCACTGGGCTTCACTGTGCCATCGGTATTCTGGCGGCTTACATTCAACGACTTGAAACTGGCCAGGGGCAGAAAGTTGAGGTCGCCATGCAGGATGCGATCGTCAACTTCACCCGTGTGGCAATGCTCGGTCACTATCTCACCGGCAAACCGGTGGAACGCCGTGGGAACCGTATCCTGGGCATGGCACCGGGTGATATCTATCCCTGCGCCCCTGAAGGACCAAACGATTACGTCTATATTACCGCGAGCTCAGAGGAGATGTGGGAAAGCCTGTTACGGGTCATTGGCAAGGCCGACCTCATCGGCGACGACCGCTATTCCTCGCCCGCGGCGCGCAGTAAACATGCGGAAGAGGTTCATTCTCTGATCACGACGTGGACGAAGACGAAGGATAAGTTTACAGCGATGAAATTGGTGGGAGAGGCTGGGGTACCCTGTGGTGCAGTCCTCGATACTGGTGACCTCTTGGTTAATGAACACCTCAAGCAGCGTGAGATGATTGTGACCATTGATCATCCCACCCGACCAGGATTCACCATGCCCGGCTGTCCGGTGAAGCTTGCGGATTCACCGGTTCAGGTCCAACCCGCTCCGCTGCTCGGGCAGCACAATGTTGAGGTGTACGGCTCCTTGCTCGGTTTCAGCGAAGCCGATGTGGCCGGACTGCGAGAGAGGGGAGTGGTGTAGCGAAAAAGCTATCAGCTGTTAGCTCTTAGCTTTTAGCTTAGAGGGTTCCAGGTTATGGCAGTGGGGAGATCTTAGGTGC
>CAZAYE010000008.1:15396-17083 GCA_964489255.1 uncultured Enterobacteriaceae bacterium | reverse complement strand
TGCAGAAAGTGACATTAAGTGAGATTGTTGGGCTGGAACGCTACGAGCGCATGCGCAACGAGTTTCGCCGACGGATCATCAATGTGAAGAAGAATCGGCGGGCAGCAGTGGGAGACCGTATCACGTTTGTCTTCGAAAACCACGAGACGGTTCTCTTGCAGATTCAGGAAATGCTGCGAGCCGAGCATATCACCGACCTCGACAAGGTTCGGTTTGAGGTTGATACGTATAACGAACTGATTCCTGCTGACGGAGAATTGTCTGCTACAATGTTGATTGAGATCACCGAGCAAGACCGAATCCGTCCAGAGCTGATACGGCTTATTGGCATCGACAAAGCAGTTTCGTTACGCCTTGGCGACCGGTTCAGTATTCCGGCCGTGTTCGAACCCGGCCGCAGCAGAGAAGATAATTTGAGTGCTGTTCAATACGTCCGCTTCTTGTTCCCTCCTGAAGCGCAAGTGGCTTTCCGAGACGAACGGCAAGAGGCGGTCATTGTGATTGACCATCCTCACTATCAAGCTCGGGCGCTGTTGACTCCCGAAGTGCGGCGTTCCCTGGCGGCAGAATTGTGAGAGGGGGCAGAGCTCATGCGAGGCGCTTCCATGGTTGGTGCTGTTCACAAACGGGCAACCCGGCAACTGGCTGCCGTCTATGAAGCCCTACGGGAAGATCATTCTCATCCGAGTGCAGATGAGATCTATCGACGAGTGCGTCGCACCCTCCCACGTATCAGTCTGGGGACGGTCTATAGAAACCTGCAGCGGCTGGTCGAAGAGGGAAAAATCCGTATGTTCTTGCTCGGAGAACGGATGGCCCGCTACGACCCTATGATTGCTGAGCATGACCACTTCATTTGCCAGCACTGTGGGCGGGTAGAAGATGTCCTCCTCGAACGCGACCGCCGGGTCAACTTGGCGTCCCTGATGGACAAGGGATTTACGGTGACGACTCACAGCCTAGCGATTCACGGGTTATGCCAGCGGTGTGGGCAAAAACAGTGGGAGCAAGCTCGGGCAGCACCGGCACGGAAGAGAAGTGACAGCCGCAGCAGGAGGCATGAGCCGTAACCCGTGAGGAATTCGCAGCGAAGAGGCTGGAGAGATTAAATGGGTAGAAGAGATAGACACTCTTAGGCAAAGGAGAGGTGCATATAGGAAGTGGCTTCACCGGAGACGCCGGACTGTTCGGGTCGAGTGCTGGCCTCTGGATCACGCTCGGGGCTCTATTTGGTACCATCATGTGGTTTAACGTGTGGTTCATCATCTGGCCGGCCCAACAAAAACTCATTACCTGGACCAAAGAAGGGCAAACACCTCCCGAGCAGCCCGCGACTGCCAAGAGGGCGCTGTACGCTTCGCGAACGAACGTGTTTCTCTCTATCCCGATGCTCTTCGGCATGTTAGCGGGCGCGGGGCACTATCCGTCTATTGAGTTCAGTTTCCTGTGGCTGGTTATCGTCCTGGCACTCGGCTTCGGCCTCGCGTACTACCTGATCTTCCAATTCTCGGTCACAGTGGCAAGAACTTGGCCGTAGTTTAGTTGTCAGTTGGCAGTTGTCGGTGAGAAAATCAAAACAAGCCTCGAGTTTGTTCTCTCCTTTTTGAGCTGGCAACTGGCAACTGATCACTGACTACCTCTTCCTTATCATCCCGTCCCGAACGTAAACACAATCTCTTTTGTTGCT
>CAZAYE010000008.1:10196-15386 GCA_964489255.1 uncultured Enterobacteriaceae bacterium | reverse complement strand
AAGTAAGGATGGTCGAAAATCCCTAGGTATGCACGCATCCAGGGATGAATGTCACACTTGATCTCAATCATTGCTTCCGATTTATCCACGGAGATCGTCCGTGAAGTACCCTTTACCCCTAGGCTGAAATTCCATTGTCGCGAATTCTGCGGCAGGCCGTGCACGTTGTGTGCTGTAGGGTCGCTGTTCAGCAGACGGAGGGGCTGATCGACCTGGGCGCCGGCAATACGGGGCAAGAAGACACAGCCTTTTTGGTCGATCGTCACCGGTTCGGTGGGGACAGCGAAGACCCGATCTCCTAGCCCTTCCTTTACGTACACCATCGCGTTTTGCAGCTTGCCGTCGTTGACGAGAACGTCTCCGGCGCGTGGGTTTCCTCCCGGATGCTGGGCCGCGCATTCAGACCAACCGCCGAGGTGCAGTACTGCCTGTTCTGGCACGGAGCCTGCAAAGCGTACCTGACCGGAGATAGTTCCGGTGGTGGAAAGATCAAGCGGTGTTGGTTGCCGGGCTGGTTTGCTCGCCTCTCTTTCACCGCAGGCAGAGCAGAGGAGCAACAGGATTCCTGCGCTCACAAGTGCTCGCTGAATATGTTTCGTCATGTTTCTCCGGCGGAAGAGGAAGAAAGCGGTTCAGCCATTCCTACGAACGCCGAACCGCCTCGACCTCGGCAAGGTTGACACAGTTGATCGGCGGTAAGCCGGCCCGCAGACGATTGACATTCGCTGCCAAGCCGCGAGCAATGTCATCGTATGACAGATCAGTCACACCTGCGATATGCGGGGTTGCAATCACATTCTGCTGAAAGAGCGGATCGTGCGGATCAGTGGGTTCATCCCAGAACACGTCAAGACCAGCGCCAGCTATGCTCCCACTCGAGAGCGCCTCCACCAAAGCTTCATGGTCGATTACCGGCCCGCGGCCGACATTAATTAAAAAGGCGCTTTTTTTCATCCGCCTCAGCACTGTTTTACTGATGAGTCCTCGGGTTACCGGGGTTACCGGTAGCGCCGACACGACAAAATCTGCTTCTACTACAACCTTTTCGAGGTCTTGCGGACCGCCGAGGAAATCCAGCCTCAGTTCTTGCTGCAGGGATTCTGAGGGATACTGTTTGATTCCCAGGGTACGGGTTTGCAGGCCCCGCAGGCGTCTCGCCAGTTCCGCACCGATGCTGCCGACACCCAGAACCGCAACAGTCTTGCCTGTCAGGGCTAAGCCTAAAGGGGAGCCGAACACTCGCTGCCGTACATTCTCTACGGCCCGAGGAAACTTCCGAGCCAAGGCCAGCATGAGAAAAATTGCATGCTCAGCGACGGACGCTGCGTTGCCTGCGCCTTCGTGTCCAGGAACGTTGGCAACATAAATGCCGCGGCGAGTGGCGGCGGGAACATCAACTCCTTCGAGTCCTACACCGAACTGATGAATAATCTTGGCTGAGGTACGGCTGATCACTTCTGCATCGACCCGATACATCGCCGGGATGATGACATCGACCTTCGCCACTGTGGCCCGAACGTGGTCTGCCGGGCACGAGCGGATAGTATCTTCCGGCAAGTGCTTCCGCAGCATTTCTGCGCAATGGGGGAAATGTGGGGTGCAAATCAGGATGTCCATGGCTTAAAAATGTTGTGGTTCTCCTTCTTGGCGGTCCTGGGGTTCGAGTTGGATTATTATAAACGCTCCCACTGACAGGAGGGACCGGATCTCACCAGTCGTAGTGCGAATTCCCAATCCATGGGTCCCAACATAGCTAATCCCTGGAACCGAGAGCAAGGTACACAGATTGGCCAGCGGTCGGCCACCTAACAGCCTGGTAAGAGTGTCCTCCCTTGAGTCTGCGGACCTCTCACTCCATGCCTCCTGATGATTCCGTTACCTTGCGAAAGTGGTATCCCATTGCTGCGAGTCGCATTGCCTCGGCAAACTGCTCCCGATGTTCAACAAGGGCCTGGTAGAAGAAGGACCAGAAGGCTTTGCGTTCACGGTCAAGGACCCCGAGCGTGAAGGCGAGGCGCAGCAAGGCGGCAGCGCTCCTCACCAGGCTGTGGTGCTGCCGTTCCAGCCCGTCGGGCGGGACTCGCTGCAGACATGCGCGCGCCCGCTGATAATATTCGCTGGGGCTGTAGATTGTGTGGACAATGGACTGATAGCCCGCAATGAGCTGCGCCCGATCCATCTTCGACCTGAAGTTCAGGGCACACTGTGTGTTGTTGCCCGAGCTCTCCGCTAGGAGCCGCTCCTCCTGCTTGAGGCGCCGCCACAGTTGCGTATCCGGGAGCGCGGTCAGGAGCCCTACCATGGCGAGCGGGATCGCGCTCTCCCGAATGGACCTGATCTGCCGCTCAAAGATATCTTCGGGGTCGGTATCGAAACCGACGATGGATCCCCCCATCACTTCCAAACCAGCGCGCTGGATTGTGCTGACCGCGTCGAGCAGATCTCGGCGTGTGTTCTGGGTCTTCCGTGCCTCCTTAAGACCCTCCTCTACTGGCGTTTCAATCCCGAGAAAGACGCGCCGAAAGCCGGCGCGCCGCATCCCATTGAGGAGTTCCTCGTCTTCGGCGAGGTTGACACTCGCTTCTGTGAGAAAGGTAAAAGGGCGCCCGTGTCTCTCCTGCCATTCAGCCAGAGCAGGCAATAAGCGCTTCACATTCCGCTTATTGCCAATGAAATTGTCGTCCACGACGAACACCGTGCCACGCCACTATTTCCGGGTGCTCGATCCCAGCAACGCGGCGGTCGCGATCGAGAACTATCTTTTTGCCACGTCGCAGCTCACTCAGATAACCTTACGGAGTGCATGCGGCCAAGCCGAGCTGGACGATCTCTTGGCTGAGCGGGAGAAGATCAACTCCCATATCCAAGAGATTCTCGATGCCCAGACAGCGCCGTGGGGCATCAAAGTTTCGCTGGTCGAACTCAAACACATTGATCTGCCACAAGAGATGCGGCGGGCCAGCGCAAAGCAGGCGGAAGCCGAGCGCGAACGGCGCGCCAAGGTGATCAACGCCGAGGGAGAGTTTCAGGCTGCACAGCGTCTGGCTAAGGCCTCACAGATCATGGAACAGTACCCCCTGGCGTTACAGTTACGGTATCTCCAAACGCTCTCCGAGGTGGCAGCGGAGAATAACTCAACGACGCTCTTCCCGGTGCCGATCGACCTCCTGTCACCCTTCTTCGTCAGCGACAATAGGGCAATGCCAGCTTCACGCTCAACTGCCTGAGGCGAGACGAATCCAGCGAGGTTTTTGTGAACGCGGTCTTCGCACCGCTGCGGCGGGTTGATGGCTATCTCTCCCGCGCAAGGGTCACGGCCGTGTTCCGCTGACGCGGTAATCCGCCACGCGACGCTCTGCCTTGTCCTTTTTCTCCTCACACGAGCGCCGCCACCATACGCAATGTCGTATAGCTTGCTCGCGGTATGCTTGTTGCTTTGTCTGGATAGTTGTCAACAGTAAAGCGTCTTACGTGTCTATTACTTCATTAGGAAAGGAGAGGTATGAAGAACATATCATGGCAGGCTATTCTCGTTGTCAGTGTTTTGTCCGTGCTTATAGGACCTCCTGTGGTCTATAGCCACGCGGCGAGTCAGAGGGCTTCCTACCATAACTTTGCCCCAGATCAGTTTTTTACCCAGGCGGAACGTGACTTGATCGAGCGGGTGCGCCAGCGCCTGCGCGAGAACCGTCTGGTGGCAGCGTATGCTGAGGATATCAAGCTGGCCGCCGAAGAAGGACGCATGAGTTTGTCCGGCACAGTCAGGGGCGAGCAAGAGAAAGGAGAAATTGCTGCGGCTGCACGGCGGACGAGGGGGGTGACGGCAGTGGAAAATCATCTCCAGGTTACTGGTAGCGTCGCCGCCAAAACGGGGAAGCCGTAGATGGGCCTCATAACGGTTCCGTGCGGGCATCTACGCGCTCTTCACCACGCTGAGCGGTAGCGGGGAACACGTGGCCCTCATAAGCGACCATCAGATTCCCCGCGGCCTGGGCTTTGTGCTAGGGCTGCTCGGGCTCGGAGGCGGGACTATAGCCATGCTTACCGCGCTGTCAAACAGAAAGCACGCTTCAGAGTAAAGGAAGATACCGCAATGAAGGTTGCCTATTTGATTGTTGCTGGATTGATTTTCGCCCTGGGACTCGGGCTCCTGTTCTGGGATACGTCGGGTACTAGTGAGGTCACGCTCCTGGGAGCTACGTTCCACCCGCGCGTCGCGAAGAGGCTGGGAATTATCGCCATGATCTTCAGCGTGATCACCTTCCGGGCGGCGTTGGGCAATGTCCGACCCCCGATCGTATAGGACACCAGGGGCGGCTTGCAGACCGTAACGGAAATCGTCATGACTACAGGGAAGATCCTACTAGGGTTAGTCATACTTCCAGGCAGAGGATCCCAGTTAGCTGGCCGGTAGGGCTGCCTGTCGAAGGCTCAACACCCGGGATAGGAAATACGACACTTCCTCGGGATGTCTCAGGTAATACTGGGCAGCCGTGCGTCGCGGCGGGTCGGCCACCAGGATGGTGAGCCCGCGTCCGTTTAGGGCCTGGAACGCGTCTTCATCGGTTACGTCATCGCCGACATAGAGGGGCAGGATCGTGTGATCCCCCCGCTCAAGAAGAGACTGCACCGCCTTCCCTTTGTTGACCCCCACCGGTCGGACTTCAACAACTTTCTTGCCGTGCAGGACTTCTAAGGCAACCCCTCGGCGTTGATATGCCTGGACTGTGATAAGAAACTGCGCCACCGCCAGTTCCCCGTCTTCCTCTGATGCCAGGCGATAGTGGAGGGCTAACATAGACCGCTTATCTTCTAACAGCACTCCCGGGTGGCCAGCGATTGTGGTTTCAATCTCCCGCCGTAGGCGTGCCATTACCATGGTAAATGCCCCCGCCGGCATGAGGGACCGGGTCTCACCGGTCGCGGTGCGAATTTCCAATCCATGGGTGCCAACATAGGTAATCCCTGGAACTGAGAGCAAGGCGCACAGGTCGGCCAGCGGCCTGCCACTGACGACCACGACCTTGACAAACGGAAGCCGCGCAAGCTGAACCAGAAGTGAGAGCAGGGCGGGAGTAGGTCGTGCATCTTCTGGGCGTGCAGCGATTGGGACAAGCGTGCCGTCATAATCAAGGCCGAGCCAAAGTTTCGCGGCATAAAGCAAAGGATCGCGGACTGGAATGGATATCC
>CAZAYE010000008.1:0-10186 GCA_964489255.1 uncultured Enterobacteriaceae bacterium | reverse complement strand
CTCCGGGGCGGTCAATACATGCCGGGGAAGGAAAAAAGACGGCCAGACCATTGTTGGCAGTTGTCCCGCGCGTAGCACTTCTATTAATTGAGAAAGCTTGACTGAGAAAGCTAACGCCTCCATATCCGCTGTCGATCCCTCACCCTGCCTAGGCTTCTACAGTTCTGCAGCAAGAGGTTCTCCGGCCAAGCCGTTTGCGCCGTTACGGTCGGTGTCTACATTGTCGTGAAGCAACGAGAGTGTGGTGAGGACTTTGCCAGCCCAGCGATAGAGGATGTCGCGCTTCTATAGGCAGATGCGAAACGCTTCCGGATTCGGCCAGGGAAGGTGCCAGAACTGCACGACCAACACATCAGGGCGGGCTTCCTTGAGGAAGCGCGAGAGCAGCGCAAAATGATAGTCCTGAATCCACACAGCCGCAGGTTCACCGCGGATTTCGGTCATGATGACTTGGGCAAATTTCTCATTAAGAAAGCCTTCAGCCTATATGAGGAAAAGCAAACTTACTACGCCTTCGCTCGAGAGGGCGCCCATATCGGTCTGCTTACACAGGGCGCGGCGGGCTGGAAGGCGCCCGCCGGGAGGTCGAAGCAAGGGGTGGCAAAGCCTCGACTGCCGATCGTCTTATTTCCCTGCCGCGAGCTGGTGGTCGCGGGGCTGCCACCAGCGTGCCTCTACCGTCTGCGGGAGGTGGTCGGGGTCAAAGAGCGTCTCTGAGAGATCGACATCATAGCGCACCTGACTGAAAGTGACATTGGTCGTCGAGTCCTGCTGGACATCGTGCAGGCGAATATGCAGCGGAGTGGGGATGCCGTCAATGGTCTTTACTTGGTCAAACGTCATAATCTTCCACAACCGTCCGGCAACATCATAGTAATTCCGCTGCACGTGCAGCCTGGTCTCAGTGGTCACCCAGGTAATAATCCGCGAGTAAAACACTTCCCGATCAGGGACAAACTCGATCTTGTACGTTTGCTTACCGTTCTGTTCTTCCTCGCCGAGCAAGCGGTAGGTTCCTTGGCGCTCGACATAGCCGAGGTCGGCATAAGTGAGGTCGGTGTCGAAAAACCTCTGGTAGGCCTCCGCCGGCACTAATTTGCGCACCCGCCGGAGCGCTGGGGGGTACCACCACATGGCATTGGGTTGTCCCTCTCGCTCCCAGATCAACAGCGCGTTCCCTTTCGTGTGCTCCGGCTCCTGGACCACCAGCAGGGTGCGTTTGCCATCGGCTTGTTGCGTCCGCGCTTGGCGAGCGATCCACACCACCTGTTCCCCGTGCGGTCCATTAACCGAGATCTCCACTTTCCGAGTACTCGGCCGTGCAGGCTCAAAGACGTCCTTCATCTGCTGTACGATTGTCATAACCTCCGGAGGAGCAGCAAAAGCGGAGGCCGCTATGATGGTGAAGAGCGTGCTGAGCACGTAGCGTAGCCGCATAAGCAGTTCTCCTTGCTGATCATTTTTCCTCCCGCATGACACCGCCACCCCAACCGCGATACCGCACTTGTGAACAACTGGTATGTGTCAGCAACTTGCATGCCGATATAGCTATGAAGATAGCGAGCGAAGAGCCTCCCGCCTCGAACATCTCAACCCTGCACGGCAAACAATGGCGGTTGGCATAGTTTTTGAGGGACAAACCCTTAGCTGAGGTAACGCCCAATATTGCCAACACCGACAGCAGATTGGTCCTTGTATCCTGGTGCAGAACAAAAGAGCGAAAAGGGCTATCCCGTTACTAATGATCTGTAGAATCTTTTTCAAGAAAGGAGAAAGGCAATGGTTCTTTGGCGCAAATTCTTTAGAAGCGGAGTGGTGATAGTTTTGCTGCTCGGCAGCGCAGCGACCAATGCATGGGGACAGGCGTCCGGTGGGGGAATTACCTCGTTTGGAGGGGAATTACGAGGCATGACGCAACTGACAGGGGAGATAGTCTGCGTCGAGTGTAGTCTTGAGGAAGCCCGCGCGGCGCAGCCGAATCCGCGAGATCTCTATCTGCTGCAGCATGAGGATGAACAAGTGGTGATAAGAGTCGACTCGTTCTCTGATCCCGCACAGGCCTTTTGGTGGGAGAGTATCGTCGGCCTGTCCCATCGGCTCACAACGCGAGCCTCAGAGAGGATCTTTGAGGAGCTGACTGCAGAAGAGAACCTCTTTAAAGAGATCGTACTGATTGGTCTCCTCCGCAGCACTCACACCCTGGATATCAGCAGCGTGTGGGTGATAGGCTAAATCAAACCACACGACATTTGTACACTTCCTCACTTGCTGTTGTTCCCATTGCCGTTCGGCCTGAGCGTAGCGCAGCGAAGTCGAAGGCCAGCGATCCCGCTCGGACCGTGCTCTTCGACTGCGCCGCTGCCGCGGCTACGCTCAGAGCGAACGGGGGTGGCTTCGCTCCGCAAGTGCGGCTCTGTGCCAATCTCCTGTGGTTCGATTTAGGACAACACTACCGGGGGCGCAAGCAATAATCCTTGACCGTCCGGTATCCCGACTGATGGAACGTGATCACGATCGTCATCACTGCACTGAGACAGAGGCGGCTCTCGCGCCAGCGCTGGTGCTTGCCTGCAGTCAACAACTGGTATCTCCACTGGGGCTCAAAGTGCTTACAGAAGTCGTCGATCTTGCGAAAAGAGTATCCTTTGCACATAGAGCTTCTCTCACTGCCTGCGAGTCGCTCCCCTGAGATGTCAGCTAGAGTCTGACCATCTCAAGCCCTACTTCCCCCCAGCATCACCAAGCAGGCTAGAGTCAAACACACAGTGCCAATTCGATAATGAGTATTATTCAATGGCTCGACCTGCATCGATGCTCGGAGTCTGGCGCAGGAGCCGGAATTGGACATAGGCCTTACGAAGACCGCTCAGGAGGGCCGTGGCGCTGGCCAGCAAAAGAAATCTCCCTATGTATCTGTAGGTGTATGGCTTCGCCCTTTGCCCGGGGATACGGTTAACCTCCGGAGAACCGGGGAGATATTCTACCTCAACAGGGCCACCTTCCCGGAGTTCACGGTAGGTGCCCGGAAGCACGTCATATTTGCTCTCGAAGGTCTGGCCCTCCTGCGTGGTGAATCGGTACATCACATAGTGGCTTGAGGTGGTTCCGGTGCTCCTCCCGCTGCCACTGGTCCCTTTTCTAAAAGTCTTGCCGAGTATCGTGCCCTGAACAATCACCCCTTCCTTTTCATACCCCTGCTCTTTTGCACTAAGCCGGAAAAAGACCAAACTGAAAAGAAGAAAAAATCCCCCAGTAAATACCCATGGTGACTGCTTTGCTAGCTTATAAAAAGAGCGGCTTTGCGCAGATTGTTTCTCCTCTAAGCGAGGATGTGGCTGCCCTGAGATGGTACGCTCAGTGTCTTGGGTTCCTTCGTCCGCTGTTTCGGCAATCTTCTTTTCCCCCATCCAGACACTCTCCTGCGGCCGCCGGTGATCAAAACGAATGGTTCCGATGTCTCCGACCTTCCAGTTAACCGCTTCTTCCGCAGAAATATATCCGCTTTGCCCTTCATAGCTTCCCCCCCGATAGTCCGCATAGCGATAGCGGATAACCCACTGAAGCACCCTGTTAACGCTAAAATTGCTTTCGGTTACAGCAGTTACCGTTGCTTCAGTGACAATACCTGCGCGCCTAAGGCGCTGTTCCATCCGCACCCTGCGCAAACTCTGGAAGAACAAAAAGCCACCAACAAGGGTAGCAATGACTCCAAACCCCATGCCGGATGCGTTGCTAGCACCCCCGGACAGGGTCACAAAGCCAATAATAAACAGTACAGCGCCCATTAAGACCCAAAAGTAACGTCTGGCCAGATTAACGAAGAAAGACAAATCCTTATCCACAGCCGACTCCTGTTGGTAGACGTTGAAGATTATGGGAGCCTCCAGCTAATCGGAAGCCTGAGCGGACTTTGCGACGATTCGGAATGGGATGGTTGTCACCTGCTTAGCGTCCTCCAGCAGCTCCACCTGGTAGCTCCCCGCTGGCAGCGGGCCCTGGCCGCTCATGAGAAGGACCTTGCCAGCGATACCCGCAGGCGTTGCGAGAGTCTGCTCCTGCTCCAGCATTAACGTCCCTTCCCTGGACCAGCGAATAGCCACTCGTTGGCCCTTCTTTGCGCCTTCCCCGCGATACAGCACGACCATCCGCTGCACCCCCTCTCCAAACTCCGTGCCCACCTTCGCAGGGTCGAACCTGTTGCTCTCGCTCGAGCTGAGGCTTACGGCCTTGATCGCTGCCCCCGGGTCTTTCGGCGTGAACTGGTCGAGCAGAGGATATTGCTTGGTGCCCGAGGCAGACGCAGCAGTTTGTACGCCAATCCGAAACGGGATTGTTGTCACTGGCTTGCCGCTCTCGAGCGGCTTCACTTCATAGTTCCCTGCCGGGAGTGGGCTACCCTCCGCCATCTCGAGGAGCCATGAGGCGTTTCCGAAAGACTCTCCAAGTGGCTCACCCTGCTCCAGAACCTTTGATCCCTCATGAAACCAGTGAATGTCCACCCGATGGTCTTTTTCTGCTCCCTCCCAGCGGTACCACACGACGACCTGCTTCACTCCTGCCGCGAATTCCGTACCGACTTTTGTGGGGTCGAATTTCTTGTTCTCGCTTGAGCTCAGGCTCACAGTGTTGACTGCCGCCGTTGCCTCCTGCGGCGCGTACTGGTCAAGAGTTGGGTAGTTGGCGGAGGCACCCTCGGCTGGGGTGGCGGCGGCTGCCTCACGCAGCCAGAAACTCCCAATGACACCACCGATGGCCACAAGGATTGCAGTAATAAGGGCCCCTACGCGGCTCACTCGCCCCGATTCGTAACGAACCACCACGGTGTCGGCCGCCAGATCACCCAGCCGCTGCTTACGCTCGGTCACCAGGACGCTGATGGCGCCCACGAGGTAGACGCCGATCACATCGATGATGCGCACGAGGTTACGGATGATTGCCGCGCGGGTGTTGAGAGGCTGTCCCTCAGTGGTTTGCACCCGAATCCCGGCGGCAAGCTTACCAAGGGTTGCCCCGAGTGCAGCCTCGGTTACGATAAAGTACCCCAACAGGAGGACCGCTACGACCGTCATGACCAGAAGCGCCGGGCCACCGGTGAGATTGAAGCCGCTCCCGGTCGCACCACCAAAACGTGGCGCCAGGATCATGCCCAGGAAAAAAAATAACCCCAATCCCGCCAGGGCGTCGACCACCTGAGCGATAAAGCGGTCGCCGAGGGCAGCGAACGGAGAGAGATTTTTCTCTTCAGCAGCCTGATTTTGGATGTAAAAGTCAATACTTGATCTGACAAAGTGTGATTGTTCTCTTCGTTGTCAGCTTGCTCCTAGTGTCCGATCGCCTACGCGGCTAACAACTTCTCCTTCGCTACCGGAATCGTCTCCAAGAACGGTTGCATCGGGGTGCGGCCATCACACCACCGCCCTTGGTGCACGCGTCCCTCATGATACTCGCTGAGCCACCTGTCCAGGTCCGCCTGGAGCTCGGCCAAGGTGCAAGCAATGTTCTTGCGGAACGTAATCCGATAGCACTCATTGAGCCTGGTCTTATGGAACCGTTCGACTATGCCATGCGTTGGCGGACTCTTCACGTTGGTCCGGGTCTGAGCGATATTCTCTACCGCCCAGTACAACGCATAGTCAGGGGTGTCCGGACTGCCCCAATACTCCGTGCCCCGGTCAGTCAGCCCGCGGCTGAGCGGCACTTCAGGGGCAGCAAAGCAGGGCCCGCCTTGGTCGTTGAGCAGATCCGCTGCCGGCAGCGCCGGCTTACGGTCCTACAGCGTGGCAAAGGCCACCGTACTGTAGGTCTCAATCAAGGTCTGCTGCTAGCTGCGCCCCACACCCTTGAGCGGGCCGACGTAGAACGTATCCTGCGCCCCGCACTACCCCGGACAGTCACTCTCAAATTCGCCGTGGGCTTCTTGATCGATCTTCGCCTTCTCTAACGCGGCCCATTGGGTCTGGGGCAGGCTATGACTTCCACGGGCCACTTGGGCTGCTAAGGCCCGCACCCGCTTATTGAGGGTTTCCCGACCGTGCCGCTCCCACACGCACCGCACGCCGGCGGCCGCGATCGGCAGGCCCCGTTGGGCCACCGCCTTAGCGGCGCGCCGCTGCCCCCAGGCAGGTTGCTCGAACGCGAGGGCGCCCACGGCTTCTTCAACCGCCGGCGCGACCCGGTTCTTGAAGTGGGGCTTGCGCCGACTCAACTCCGGCAAGGCTGCTTCTCCACCTTCCTCATCCCGCTCTTTGAACCGATAGCAACTCTCCCGACTCTAGCCCCTCACCTTGCAGGCCGGCGACACGTTGCCCACCTGCTTGGCCAACTCCAACCACCCTAGCTTCACCTTGATGACCTTCTGCGTGGTATTCCTTGCTTCGCTCCTTTCTCTCTGTGGAGAGGGTCGGACAACGAAGACTTACCATACTGTCAGATTAGATCGTAGCTCTTACAAATAATGCTGTTAAGCTACCCACGGTTACTTTCGTTAAGTGTTTCATTTCAATCCTCTTATCCTCCAGTTGCCGCCCACGCTGCTCTACTGTGAAGTTGGCAAAAACCTACTCGTACGAACTTGCCTCGTTTCTTGGCCACTGGTCTGTTCTTTACGATATCATTGACGCCCCAAGTCTCGCTTTCGTGCTGCAGGGATTGATCGCAAAAAGGGCGCCATACGCTGAAGGTCAACCGAAGTATGCTGTACGTGCTGCTCTCTTGACTGCAAGAAAGAAGTGGTTGCGATTGTCTTGGGAGTGGGGCCGCGCGTGTTCGCAGACGAAGGAAGAGGGTGGGAAAGCCCTCTTTTTTCTTTTTGCTGATTTTTCTGGCGGCATGGGCTGGGGGAGTATGGGTGACTCCTGTTGGCCCACCGGTATGGGGTGTTTACTGGTTGCCGTTTGTCATTGTGGCTTTGCTCTTTACTTTTTTGCTTGCTGCTGTGACTCTGCCGGAGTCGCCTCCGCAGTCTAGTGTGGAAGCGTGGGACCAGGCGCGCAACGTCGCGGCGACTGCTCTCGTAATTGAGACATTCTTCTGGTTGCTGCCGGTGAACGTGATTGCTGTCATTGCAGACCTACTGCTATTGCATCCCGGTCACTTGGTCGAGTGTCTCCATACCTGACGATCGAGGCCAGATAGGCCCGCGCGTGGCGCACCTCGTCCCGCTTGCTGCTGGACGCGGCTTCGACCAGTTGCCCGTACAGTTGACGGGCTAGGTCAGCCCTGCCAGCCAGCTCGGCCGCGCGTGCCGCGCCGTACAGCGCGCCGAAGCGGCCTGGCTCCGCCTGCAGCACCTTGTTGAACTCCGCCAGCGCCTCGTCTGGCTGCTTCAGTTCCAGCAGCATCTGGCCCAGCAGGTCACGGGCCGGGACGATCTGGCCTGGCGTCACGGGGTGCTTGTCGGTCGTGTCCTCCAAAGCGGCTGCGGAGCGCATCAGCTCCAGCGCTTGGTCACGCCTGCTTGCCGCCAAGGCCAGCCACGCCTCGGCGGCGCGGCGCTGAATCTCCACCTGCGTGGCCCAGTAATCCTCTTTGTGCTGCTGCAGCGTGTCCCGGAATGAAGAGAGCTTCTTGACATCGCGGCGTGCCTGCTCCACGTTGCCGGTCCGCGTCGCGCCCAGCGCACGGGCAAAGTGGATCGCCGCATCCGCCCAGACGTAGCGGCCACCGGGAAAATTCTTGGGCTCGGGCAGCCGGGCCGCCTCGTTCCACTGATGGCGCTCCACGGCGTAGCGCGCCGGTATGGCGGCGTGCGCGTAAATGCTCGCGAAATACAGGGGCGCACCCGCCTGGGCCTTTGGCATCTCCTTGGTGATCTGACGCGCCTGGTCATCCTCGCCCTTCTGGAGGTGGGCGAAAACCAGGTAATCCATCGCATGCAATTCCTCGCCCACGATGCGGTACTTGCGGGCTACCCGAATGACGTTGCGGTTGGACGTGATGGATTCGTCCCAGAGCCCCAGCCGTGTGAAGATGTGCAAAGGCATATGCTGCGCATGCGGCGAGTCGGGCGCGATCTTCGCGTAACGGCGCGCTGCCTCCAACGCGCCCGCCGCCAGCGGTGGATAGTCGTAGGCATGGATGATGTAGTGCGCCACGCCGGGGTGGTTCGGCTGGCTGCGGAAGACTGGCATCAGCAGCTCGCTGGCCTTTCTCTGGCGCTGGTAAGTCTTATCTGGCGGTAACGAAGTCGCGCTGGCCAGGAGCGAAAGTGCATAGAATACGCGCGCCTCTGTGTTCTCTGGGTTGCTCGCGTGCAGCGTTTCCATCGCCTTTTCGTGTGCCAGCACGCGATCGCGGTGGTCGATCGTATCGGCGTTGGCGTAGAACGTCTCCAGAGCGGTGATGAGGTCGCGCTCGAGCCTGCTGCCGCCGCCAAGCTCGCGGGCCTTCTGGATGGCCGTTAACCCTTCTTGGAACGCCTCCGGATTCGGACCGCGCGGCTCCCACAGGGGCTGCCAGTGACTCATCGCCACCCCCCACCAGGCGATCGCACACCTCGGGTCATGCTCCGCGACCGCGCGGAACTGACGCCCAGCCTCTTCGTGCCAGAAGGAGTGGAGCATGGCTAGGCTACGTTCAAACTGTGCCCGTGCTGCTTGATTGCAGGAGATAGGGAAGTGGACGTGGCCCAATTGTTCTGCATTGCCGACCTGATGCCGGTGCATTTGATCGCCGCGCACCAGTCCGCCAGCTAGGACAGTAAGACAACCAAGGACCAAAACTACTGCAAGTCTCATAACGACCTCCTCAAGGTATAGCCTTGGACCACCCGCAGCATTTCATCCTTGTCTGATTCGCGGGCCACAAAGTTACAGTCCGGACCCGCCTCAGGGCCTGTGATTTCCTTCTCTACCGCTATGTCTGTTATCTTCCCATTTATTCACCCGCGGTACCAAAGCGTGCAAACGTCATGCCTATACCAAGCTGCACGCAGGGGTACAACCCTTGAGTATCCTGCCACCCCAAGGCGCTCTGCCGTAACCTCAGCATCAATACGAGGTCTGGCGGCTCTGGGAACTGCAGCAAAATCTCTCCGCTTACGTGCAGTACCGCAACCACATTCGCGGGCATTGGGCCCTGGGCGGGAAGCCCGCCAGCACTAGGCTAAAGGAGCAGCACTTCTTTGCCCTGCCCGCAGTGCTGGAAAAGCTGGAGACGGTGACACGCGCTCCGGTCGGATTCCGGTACGTGAGAAGGGGCGGCTATATCCTGCTGCTGGGGCAGGAAATCTATCTATAGAAACGCTACGGCAAAATGTGGATTTGATGATCACACTACCTGTTTGGGTGCCACTGGCGGCTGGTCCGCCAGTGCGACCGGAGCACACGGGCAGCAAGCTGCCCGTGGCACACGAAAATCCAGATCTTGGTGTGTTTTTCCTATAGGTGGACGGTATGACCAACCAACGGTCTTTCTCACTGACACGCTCGATGGCCTAGAGGTGAGAGCGCCGGCTGGGAAGGGGTTCATGCTGCCGAAGTATCGCCAGTTCATCAAACCTACTTACCCCACAGCGAGATCTACGAAGTTCCGATATTCGTTTCGCTCAGAGTAATCGTCAGTGTAGTCAGCATTCATAGCCTCCTTGCGCCGCTATAGACGGCAGGAGTGGTCAGGGCAGGCCGCCGGGCTGTCATCGGCGCACCCCCAAGCGGCCGCTACGAGGTTCCCTCACGCCCGCAGCCGGCTGACACCGGGGTAGTGAAACTGAAAGCCATTCTGTCCGATCATGAGTCCGGTCACTGGTGAGGCAATGTGCCCCACTTTCTCAGGTCTTGTCCTATTTTTTCTCACAGGAGTGGTCTCGCGTCTACGATCTTCTTCAATTTTTGAAGCGGCATTTTCATTGCGAACTATCAAACACGCAGGAGTAGTGTACATGGGACGAGCAACGTCAAGCGCGAGGTGGAATACCTGGAGACTGAACCATCGGTTACTCGGTCTCCTGATAGGTGTGGCTGTGAGCGGGATCTTACTGGGTGCCGCTGACGTGCATAGTGCTGCCCCTGACAATCCCGGGAAGATACTCTTCCAGGATGGGAAGCTAACAGCCCGGCTCAGGGGGGTGCCGTTACGGCAGGTAATGGACGAAATTAGCAGACTGACCAGGGCCCAGGTGCGTTGGTTGGGACCTGGTGCGGAGGAGTCAGTATCCGTACAGTTTGCCAATACCCCTTTGCCCCGGGCG